>JBOHTL010000588.1:0-3062 GCA_050733735.1 Gemmatimonadaceae bacterium | reverse complement strand
GTGCTTAACACATGCAAGTCGAGGGGTCGGTGGGGGCAACCCTGCCGGCACCGGCGAACGGGTGCGTAACACGTGAGCGACCTGCCGATCTGCGGGGGATAGCCGGCCCAACGGCCGGGTAATACCGCATACGCTTTCCGCGAGGAGTCTCGTGGGAAGGAAACCTCCGGGGGAGATCGAGGGGCTCGCGGCCTATCAGCTGGTTGGCGGGGTAATGACGGACACCGAGTAAGGATCTTCGGATCGCGAAAGGTTTCGTAAGTCGCGCCATCACACGACACTCATTCGATATTCATAAGAACGCCTCTCTGGCTCACCGCCAGGGAGGCGTTTTGTGTCTGCTAAGTGTTGCCGAGGGGCTCCCGCGGTAGTCCTTCCTGCATATGGATTCGTTGAGCTCCGAGGCGTCGACGCCGCCAGCCGAGCGCGGTCAGTACCTGACGCCCCCCGCGACGCGGACCGTTCCGCTTCGAGAGCAGCAGAGTCGTCTCGTTACAGCCGTGGCGGCTCGCCTGCGAAAGAACGATGCGTTGCGCGCGCTGATCGTGATCGGCGGACTCCCGAACATCATTCTCCTGCCAACGGCCGTATGGGGCTCGCGCGCCCTGATCAACCTCGAGTATCTGGTGATCGCGGCGTTCGAGCGCTACATGAGCCGCGCCATGCTCGGCGTCCTGCTGGCGATCACGCTGACGCTGGATGTGCTGATCACCTTTGCGCCGATCTTCAATTTTGGTCCCCCCGAAATCGTGGATGCGGTCCAGCAGATGGCGCATTTCCGCGGGCGGGCCATCCTCGCGGCGATCGGCATCATGCTGTTCATCATGGCTCTCGCGGCCGCCGTCGTTCGCCTGCGCGGCAAACCGAAGGCGATTCCCTCCGGCGGCAGTCAGATGCTGCGTCTTTGCGCGACGGTGGGTCTGTCGGCGGTCGTGGTCGATGCCGGCAATGGCTCCAGCTCGCTCTGGTGGCGGGCGACCATGACGGTGGACATGGACGTCGCGACGTCGCTCCTCGCCAGCGACTACATGCGCGGCTGGCGCAGCAACCCGAAGCACGGGCAGCCCATGGAGGCAGCGACCGACGAGCTCCGCCTGGCGCTCGTTGGCGCCACCGCGGACAACTGGTCGGCGCCGCGGAAAGTCGTGCTCGTGATCATGGAGTCGATGGGTCTGCCGCGTGGGGTCTCTCAGGAGCAGATCTGGGCGCCATTCATGACCGAGGCGATCGGCAAACGATACGACGTCCGGACCGGCGAAGTCCCGTTCCTCGGCGCCACGACAGCCGGCGAGTTTCGAGAGATGTGCGGCATCCGCATGACGCACCTCACCGTCCGCGGCGCTACGCTGCCGCCATGCCTCCCGAACCAGCTGCAATCGCTGGGCTATGAGACGTTCGGCATGCATGGCTACAACGGCATGCTCTTCCAGCGTCTCGAGTGGTACCCCCGCGTCGGTTTCGAGCGGATGGAATTCGACGACGACATTTCGAAGCGGCCAAACATCGCCAGGTGCGGACGCCTGTTCCACGGCGTGTGCGACTCGACCGCGCTGTCGCTCGTGCGCGAAGAGCTGACGCGCGACCCGGAACGGAAACAGTTCGTGTACTGGCTCACACTGACGTCGCACTTTCCCCTTGGCAGTGCCGAATTCGGGAGCGAAGGGTGCAACGCGGTCGGAGATGCCGGAGAGATCCCGCTCGTCTGCCAGCTGTGGACGGCGCTCTGGCCCGCGCTGACCGGTCTCGCGGAGATGGCAGGGGACACCACCGTGCCGCCAGCGTGGTACATCATCGTCGGCGATCACATGCCCCCGCAGCTGCTGTCGGCGGGGGACACTCACCCGTCGGATCCGCCGCGCGATCGGCAGTTGCCGAGCCGCTTCGGGGAAGACCGCCTGGCGTTCTCGACGAGCAGGGTTCCGTTCATCGAGCTGCGTCCGCGATCGCGCTGATCGGTTGAACCGCGAGCGATAACGCGCTACCTTGCTTGTTCCCGTAAGGGCCTGTAGCTCAGGTGGTTAGAGCGCACGCCTGATAAGCGTGAGGTCGGTAGTTCAACTCTACCCAGGCCCACTCACGACGCCGCAGGCACAGTGTGCTGCGGCGTTTGTGTAGCTGGTCGCCAACAACCCACCGACGAAAAATGCGTCGTTTGCTCGCCCCCCTGTGCGGCCTCGGTTCCTTGCTCCTTCCTGCCTCCGAGCCTGCCGCGCAGGTGCAGGCCGCATCGAACGTCGAGGGCGCCCGCATCGCGGTCGCTGCCACCACCACGCAGCGTCCCGTGGTCGACGGGCGGCTCGACGACGCCGCGTGGCGCGGCGGCGGGGGGGCGCCGGTCTCGGAGTTCATCCAGCGCGAGTTGCACGAAGGCCAGCCGATCACTGAACGCACCGAAGTCCGCGTCGTGACTGACGACGAAGCGGTCTACGTGGCCGCGTGGCTCTACGATCGCGACCCCGCCGGCATCGTGGTCGGCGAGAAGGTTCGCGATGTCGACCTGGAGAACAGCGACGCGTTCGCGTTCATCGTCGACACGTATCTCGATCGCCAGAACGGTTTCGTGTTCGGGACGACGCCGGCCGGCGTCGAATACGACGGGCAGGTCTCGAAGGAGGGCGAAGGAGGCGGCATCAACGTCAGCGGACAGGGTCGCGCGCAGTCGGGAGCGCTCGGCGGTTTCAATCTGAACTGGGATGGCAGCTGGACCGTCGCCACGTCGTCCGATTCGCTCGGCTGGTACGCCGAGTTCCGCATCCCGTTCTCGACGCTTCGCTACGGCGCGGGGGAGCGTCAGACCTGGGGGATCAACTTCGCCAGGCGCATCCGCCGCAAGAACGAGATCGCCTACTGGTCGTTCATCCCGCGCCAATTCAACCTGTACCGGTTGTCGCGTGCGGGAACGATTCAGCTCACGGGCGTCCCCTCGCAACGCCTCGCGACGGTGACACCCTACGTGCTGGGCAGCACCGAGCGCCGATTTTCGTCGGTGCCGGAGACGCGCCGCGTCGGTGAATGGGGGATGGACGCGAAGTACGCCGTCACGCCAAGCCTCACCCTGGACG
>JBOHTL010000587.1:0-2213 GCA_050733735.1 Gemmatimonadaceae bacterium | reverse complement strand
CGGCCGAGGCCCGCGCCGAGGTCGAGCTGCTCGGGTCGATGGCTCCATCGGCGTCCCTCGACACTGCAATGCTTGCCGCCCGACGCGCGGCGGCAGCCACGCACCTCGCCGACAGCGTCGCCGCGCTCGAGAGCATCCGGCTGGACCTGCTTCGGCTGCACGCCAATGCCAGCGATCTGGCGCCCCTCACCACGCTCATGGACGCCGCGCGCCTCCTCGGCGAGGACTTGAGCCGACTCGCCGAGGCCCAACGGGAAGCCGACAACGCGGCAAACAGCAGCGCTCGCGCGGGCCGAATCCCGACGCCGACATAGCCGAACACTCTATGAAGATCCTGAGACGGATTCGCGGTGCACTGGGAATGGGGCTGCTCTGGGCAGTTGGCGGAGCGGGCGTCGGCATGATGATCGAGCTGTCGGCGAACATTCTCGGCGGTGATTTTCACGATGCGATGGCGGCGGCCGTCGACATCTGGCCGGCGCTACTCGCGATCGTCGGCTTCCTTGGCGGAGTGGTTTTCGCGACGGTGCTCGGACTCGTCACCCGCCGGCGACGGTTCGAGGAGTTGTCACTTTCCTGGTTTGCCGCGTGGGGCGCGATGGCTGGTCTGCTGCTCGGCGGCGTCATGGTGGCCACGCTGGGAGCGCCGGCGGGCTTCATCGGCATTACGACGTTGTGGAGCGGCATTGCCGCGCCGGGTTCGCTGCTGCTGGCGAGAAGGGCCGAACAGCAAGCCGTTCTCGAGGCCGGCGTGGACGATTCCACACTAGGCGTTCGGTAACGCACGCCCGCTGGGCGCGCGGAAGTCCGGGCCGAGGTAGCCGCGCCGGAATGCGTCGTGTTCACACGCCTGGGCGGGAGCGCCGAGCTCGTACGTCGTGCCGTTCGTGCACCACGTCACGTGATCAGCCGCGGCCAGCAGCGACGGCACTTCGTGCCCAGTCACGACTACCGCGCACCCCTCGGCCGCCATCGCGCGAAAGAGGTCTGTCAGCCCATCGTGATCAGCCGGTGTGATCCCCCGATACGGCTCATCCGCAATGAGCACGGCGGGCATCCGCGCAATGGCGAGTGCCAGTTCAGCGCGGCGAAGCTCGCCACCGGATAACGACGATGGATGGCGGTGGAGCAGATGTGCCACGTGTGCCAGACGCGCGGCGTCGTGCGCGGCGCGCCGGCCATAGCGCCGTTCGAATAGTCGAAGCTGTACTTCGAGCTCGTAGGCCGGCGCCAGGAGGTCGTGATCGGGCAGATAGAAGACCCCATGCGTGGCGAGAACGGGGAGCGACGCGCTCAGGAAGGTGGTGTTCCCCATGCGGACGACACCTGCATCGGGCTGGAGTCGCCCGACAGCGATCTTCAGCAACGTGGATTTGCCCTCGCCGTTGCGACCGAAGATCGCGCGCACCTGACCGGCCACGGCGCGAAGCGATGCTGACGTGAGGACCTTGCGCGCACCGAACGCTTTACTCACGCAGTCGGCAACCAGAGCGTACATCAGCGCAGAACGAGAGCGAGCAGGAGCTCGGCGGGAATGGCCGCCGCGGCATAGACCACGTACAGCACGATGGACGTCACGCCGAGGTTCGCCCACAGGGTTCGTTCGCCGCGCACGTAAACGTCGATGAGCCCCACGACGCCGGCGAAGGGGACGACGGCGATGGGAGACGGCGATATCGAGCCGAATGGCTCGCCGATCGCCATCGGAAGTACGGCGAAGACCAGTCGGGTCAGTCCCCAGACGACCACCGACCGCGGGCCGATGACGGGGATCACGATCTGCACTGCCGTACGCATATCGTGATTCTACCCCGATCACACCACAACGCCGAGATCATCGACCTGCTGCGCGCGAAAGGCGAGCGGTGGGTGAGAGTCACCGTGCCATTGCATCGACGACCTGCCTCGCGCGCTCGGTCGGCGATCCGTTGACGCGCACCACTGGTCGGCCAAACTCGTAATCGTCTTCGACGAGAATCTCTCGAAGAAGAGCATCGGCGTTGCGGCGCAAACGGTCTGCGCCGGCGACATCGGCGATTCGATCAGGCTGTTCGATCGGCACAAATACGATCAAATCCAGCGTGGCCAGAGCGTCCGCCGCAGGTCGAAGCCACTCGCTGACGGAGTCATGTGCTCCGAGAGCGCTGAGATACGCAAGGAAGTCCGCGGGGCAGCGGTCGTAGATGACGTCAGCGACCTGAGCCGAGGTGAGC
>JBOHTL010000586.1:0-1910 GCA_050733735.1 Gemmatimonadaceae bacterium | reverse complement strand
GCGCCGGAGCGTACACGACCGAATGAACGATGCTGTTCGGACGCAGCGTGAGGCGACCGGTGGCGCGCGCGGCCGGCAGTGTGGCGTTGAGGCTGGAGAAGTACGAGCGGGTGACGCATCCTCGCTGGCAGGGGCCGCAGTAGTGGCACGCGGTGCGCCCGGGCAGGTCGCGCGTGAGCACGGCCACCCGACCGATCGTCATCTGCCGCGAGGACCCGAACGTTGCGCGGATACGGTCGCGCACCGCGGTCTCGGCGACATTCATCGCCATCGGCGGCTGGAAGACGCCGTCGGGCAGGTGCGCCAGGCCGAGTGCCTCGCCGCTCACGCCGATGAATCGTTCGACATGGTCGTACCAGGGCGCGATGTCGGCGTACCGGATGGGCCAGTCCACGCCCACGCCGTCGCGCTCATTCGCCTCGAAATCGAGATCGCTCCAGCGGTAGACCTGACGTCCCCAGATGATCGACTTCCCGCCGACCTGTCGGGCGCGCAGCCAGTCGAACGGCTTGCCCTCAGCGGTGGTGTACGGGCTGTTCACGTCGTCCGTCCAGAAGACGTGGCTGAACTCGTCGAAGCTCACGGAGTGACGCTGGACCTTCTGACGTGCCTCGACGTGACGCC
This sequence comes from Gemmatimonadaceae bacterium, assembly GCA_050733735.1. GTDB lineage: Bacteria > Gemmatimonadota > Gemmatimonadetes > Gemmatimonadales > Gemmatimonadaceae > DASPMP01. The sequence continues at coordinate 1,286 of JBOHTL010000586.1, read as the reverse complement.
GGTCCCCGAGGCCGCGAAACTCCATGTCCCACGGCATGACATGCTCCTTGTAGTCACGCTCGGGGACGACGTCGCGACCGGCCTCGAGCACGAGCGTGCGGAGTCCGCGCTCGCACAGTTCCTTTGCCGCCCACCCGCCTGTGATTCCGGAACCGACGACGATCGCGTCGTACGTCTCAGGCACCGAGGTATTCCACGTCGCCATCGTAGCGGCCGGGCATCATGTCGACGCGCAGCTCGTCGGTGATCCCGACGCGCGAGGTGTAGTAGCCCCAGACGGTCAGGAACTTGAGCGTCGAGAACCAGTGCTCGTTCGCTCCCTGCGGGTTGGAGCGGCGCAAGCTCGTGACCTCGTCGTCGAGGGCCGCGAGCAGCGCAATGCGCTGCGCGGATGGGGCTCGCGAGAAGTCGCCGCCAGCCGCCCGGCGATCGAGCTCAGGGAGACCGGCGATGAATCGCTCGCGCTCCGCCGGCGGGTGCCAGTCCGAGAGCATCGCATCGATGAAGTCGGCGACGCGCGCGTCGGTCGCGCCGGGTGTGTGGGTGCGCGGTATGATGTGCTCCGCCGCGACCTCCACGGCGCGGAACTGCCCCGGCGTCAGCGCCCTGGGTTCGTACGGATGGCCCTCGATGCCCTCATGAACGCGTTCGCCGAGCGCGAGAAGCTCGGATTCCGAGAATCCCCGGAGGGCGGGAAGAGCGGGGACGGCGGCGAGTGCGCCGAGAAGTTGGAGTGCGCGGCGGCGGTGCATTCGGTAAAGTGGCGTTTACGATGCCCTGTGGCCAGTCCAGCCGGGCCTGCGCTTTCGAACAACGGCCGCTATGGGCTGCGCGCTGCGAGCTCGACGCCATCAAGTGAACGGCGCTGTTACAGTGGCTGCGCCTGAACCTGTATCGGGGTCGTTCGCTTGGCAGCGCTTGGCTCGTAGCGTGCTGCTCACGGCGGAAGTCCTCTCTGTTACTCGGGATCGACCAATGTCGCCCGGTTGCTGCGATACGGCGAGTACCCGGCGCCCCAATCCACGCTGATCACCTGGAGGGACAGGTCGTCGCCATTCACGTGGATGATGACGTAGTGATACGGGTTGTCGCCGCGCTCGGGACCGGGGCGCACGAGGTGCTGGACGCGCGCCGAGTCGAGGCCAGTGGACGCGCGATACGCGCGCAGGTCGGGCTGACCCATGTAGGGGTACAGCGGGGCGCCGCCGCCACCCGTCACCAGCTGGTCCATGCGATGCCAGTTGCCGCCGGCGTCGCGGTAGCGTTCGACCCAGTGCTCATACAGG
>JBOHTL010000585.1:0-3046 GCA_050733735.1 Gemmatimonadaceae bacterium | reverse complement strand
TGTTCAAGGACGGAGACGAGATCAGGGTCGAGCCATGGCGCTCGCGGGCGTTCCCGGTGATCAAGGACCTCGTCGTGAGCCGCGCGGCGCTGGACCGCGTGATCGCTGCCGGTGGATTCGTGAGTGTGCAGACGGGAAGCGCTCCGGAGGCGAACGCGATCGCGGTCCCGAAAGACGACGCGGAACGGTCGATGGATGCGGCAGCGTGCATCGGGTGCGGGGCGTGCGTGGCGGCGTGTCCCAATGGCTCGGCGTCTCTCTTTACGGCCGCGAAGATCTCACACCTCGGACTGCTGCCACAGGGCCAGGCCGAGCGCGAGCGTCGCGCGCTGAGCATGGTGGCGCAGATGGATCTGGAAGGGTTCGGCGGCTGCTCGCTGTTCGGCGAATGTCAGGACGCTTGTCCCAAAGAGATCAGCATCGACTTCATCGCGCGGATGCACCGGGATTTTCTGCGAGCCGTGATAACTGCCGGCGCGTAGCGCCGGAGAACTGCCGAGCCCGAAGGGCTCGGCGGCACTACAGCCGCGGCAGCGTGACGCCCACCTGCGCCTGATATTTGCCCCCTTTGTCCTTGTACGACACCTCCGGCTCCTCCTCGCCTTTGAAGAAGAGCACCTGCGCGATGCCTTCGTTGGAATAGATCTTGGCGGGCAGGGGAGTGGTGTTGGAGATCTCGAGTGTCACGTAGCCCTCCCACTCCGGCTCGAAGGGCGTGACATTCGTGATGATGCCGCACCGCGCGTAGGTGGATTTGCCGACGGTGACGGTGAGAATATTGCGGGGAATCCGGAAGTATTCCACGGACCGGGCGAGCGTGAACGAGTTGGGCGGCACGATGCAGACGTCGCCCTCGAACTCCACGAACGACTTGGGATCGAACTGCTTCGGGTCCACGATCGAGTTCAGGACGTTCGTGAAGATCCGGTACTCCCGCGCGACCCGCATGTCGTAACCGTAGGAGCTCACGCCGTAGGAAATCACACCGGCACGGACCTGGCGACGCTCGAACGGCTCGATCATTCCGTGCTGCTCCGCCATTCGGGTGATCCACCGGTCGCTCATTATGCTCATGGAGGGATTCGGGTAGAGGCGCAGAGAAGCTAACACGCGTGTGACCTCGGTTGAGCTGCGCGACAAAAGTGCTATGGCGCGCTCGCTCACCTCGCTGCGCTCGGTTGATTACCGTTTTCGGCTCGGATAGTTTTCCTGCGCCGGACTTAGTGAAACTTTTCACGAAGTTGGGAGGCCATGGCCCGCACGTACTTACCCGTCCTGCTGCTGCTTGGATTTGTGGTGTTCAATGCGGTGCTGATGCTTGGGGTATCCCACCTCACCATGCGTTCCCGGCCCACGGCCGTGAAACAGACGCCCTATGAGTCCGGCATGCCTCCGCTGGGCGACGCGCGGGAGAGGTTCTCGGTCAAGTTCTACATGGTCGCGGTGTTGTTCATCATCTTCGACATCGAGACCGTCTTCATGATCCCGTGGGGCGCGCACTTCCGTGACCTGTCGTGCGTCGTGCCCCTCACCAATGGCGTGTGTCCTGCCGGACAGGCGTCGTTCTTCGGCCTCGTCGAAATGCTGGTCTTCGTCCTCATTCTGCTCGTGGGCTTCATCTACGTGTGGAAAAAGGGAGCGCTGCAATGGGATTGAGCCCTCGTCCGGAACGGGCCGAAGTCGTGCACGGCGGCGAGCCGTGGATGGCCACTCGTCTGGACTTTCTCGTGAACTGGTCGCGCGCCAATTCCCTCTGGCCGATGCCCTTCGGCACGGCGTGCTGCGCGATCGAATTCATGGCGACCGCCGCCAACAAGTACGATCTGGCGCGGTTCGGCATGGAGCGGATGTCCTTCTCGCCAAGACAGGCTGACGTGCTGATCTGCGCCGGTCGCGTGCCCTTCAAGCTGGCACCGGTCATCCGCCGCATCTGGCAGCAGATGCCGCAGCCAAAGTGGTGCATCTCCATGGGCGCGTGTGCGTCGAGCGGAAACGGCATCTTCGACAACTACGCCGTGGTGCAGGGGATCGACACGATCATTCCCGTCGACGTGTATGTCCCCGGATGCCCGCCGCGCCCCGAAGGGCTGATCTACGGAATCATGCTCCTGCAGAAGAAGATCATGAACGAGCGGTCGAAGGACACGACGCTTCGCCGCGAGATGGAGCCGGATCCGAAGAGCCAGCTCTACATTCCACCGCCAGTCATCGACGAGCTCTCCGAGAACTTCGGGAACTCCGTCCACCAGAAGCGCTCCTCACTGTGACCGCGCCTCCTCCGTTCACTCCCGTCATTCCGGGAGCGGCGGTGCAGAATGCGCCGGCGCCGGCGTCGCCGAAGAACGTGCCGCACCGCGGCGGCCCGGCGAATCCCGGCGCGGACGCGCTGCGCGCCAGGTTCGGCGACGCGGTGCTGCGCGTGGACGTGGTCTGGGGCGAGACCACGGTGATCGTCGACCGCGCGAAGGTTCTCGAGATCGTCCAGTGGCTGCACGACGACCCGTCGCAGCAGTACGACGTCCTCGCGGACGTGACCGCCGTGGAGTTTCGCGATCCGGAGCTGCCGATCGAGGTCGTGTGGCATCTGCGCTCGCTGACGTACAGACGCTTCCTGCGGCTCAAGACCCTGCTCGAGAAGTCGCAGCCGCTCACGGTTCCCAGCGTGTGGCCGGTGCACAAGGGCGCGGATTGGCTCGAGCGCGAGTGCTATGACATGTTCGGGATCCGCTTCGACGGGCATCCCGATCTCCGCCGTATTCTGATGTGGGAGAGCTATCGGGAAGGGTATCCACTGCGAAAGGATTTCCCGGTTCGCGGCCGGTTCAGTCGCTCCGAGCAGCTTCGGCAGGCGCTCTCCGCAAACCCCGAAGCGCGTTACTCGAAGGAGGAGCTCAGCATCGCTGACGCGTACGAAGACCTTCCCGAGGACATGCGCCGACGCCTGTCCAGGGGCGAGAAGGTGGGAGAGTAGAGCGTGGCGACTACGAAACGCACGGTCGAGGTCGAGCTGTCGACGACCGGTCTGGACGCTCAGGGACGTCCCACG
>JBOHTL010000584.1:0-4476 GCA_050733735.1 Gemmatimonadaceae bacterium | reverse complement strand
GACCGCGATGCGCAACGATCCGCGATGGAAGCAGCTGCCGACCATCATCCTCACGGCGGCCGGTCAGGAAGCGCAGCATCAGCGCGCCCTGGAGCTGGGCGCGAGTGAGTTCCTCACCAAGCCGTTCAGCCCGAAGAAGCTCTATCAGCGTGCCGCCGAGCTCACGGGACTCGCGAGCGCGGGCGGCGCGCACGACGGCGCCGAAAGCCGACCGGACGCGTGAGCGCGGTGCGCCGCGCACCGCCGTCCCCCTCCCCCTCCCCCACCCCCTCCCCTAACGACGCGCGGTGGGTGGTGGTGCTGGCGGGAGGCGTCGGCAGTCGCTTCTGGCCACTCAGCACGGCGCAGCGGCCCAAGCAGCTCCTGCCCCTCGTCGGTGACAAGTCACTGCTCGTCGAGACGCTCGATCGGCTGACGCCGCTCGTTCCCCCAGCGCGAACGCTCGTGCTCACCAACGCGTCGCTGGTCGACGCAATCTCCGGAGCCGCTCCCGCGATTCCACGCGAGCACATCATCGCCGAGCCGCGACCGGCCGGAACGGCGGCGGCGCTGACATGGGCGGCGCACCTGATCGCGCAACGCGCCGGCAGGTCGGCGACCATGATCTCGGTGCACGCGGATTGGGCCGTGGCGGACGCGGACGGCTTCCGTCAGACGCTGGAAGCCGCCGCCGTCGCCGCCGAGGAACATCTCTCCCTCGTCACCGTGGGCATCGTCCCGACGCGCGACGATCCCGGATTCGGGTACGTCGAGCCGGGCGACGTCGTGTCCGCCGGCGAGCGCGGGCGCGGAGTGCGGCGTGTCGCCCGCTTCGTGGAGAAACCCAGCCGCGAGCGCGCCGCGAAGATGCGCGAGGAGGGATTCCTCTGGAACTCGGGGATCTTTGCGTGGAGCGTGGGCGTGTTCCTCGACGAAGTGGCCGCGCACGCCGGGGAGATCGATCTCGCGAGCCATTCGAAGTCGCTCGAGCAGTTCTTCGCGGCGGTGAAGACGCCGATCTCCGTGGACCACGCCGTGCTGGAGCGCAGCAAACGCGTGCTCGTCGTGGCAGGCGACTTCGGCTGGGACGACGTCGGCACGTGGGGTGCGCTGCATCGCGTGCGCGTGAAGGATGCGCAGGGGGGGGGGAACGCGCTCAGCGGCAAGGTCCACGTGCTCGATGCACGGGACAACGTCGTGCACGCGGAAGGTGATGAACGGGTTGTGCTCTATGGCGTGAAGGACCTGGTCGTGATCGCTCGAAAGGGACTCACGGTGGTGACGACGATCGAGGCATCGGCGGACCTCAAGCGGCTCGTGGAATCGCTCCCTCCCGAATGGAAAGAGACGGAGGGGGGGGGCTCGTGAGCGAGCTCGTATTCGTCGACGACAAAATAGCGCGACGGTTCGAGCCGTTCGCGCTCACCCGGCCGGTGTGCGAGCTGCGCGCCGGGGCCCTGCTCATTCGCGAGCGCTGGACGCAATCGCTCGGCGTCAAGCCCGCGGGATTCGTATCCTCGCGGCACCTGGCCGACTTCGACGAGCCGGCGGCCGCTCGAGCGGTGAACGGGAAAATCCGGAAAGGCACGATTCTCGTGAACGCGCGCTGCGCCATCTCTCTCGCGCCGGCGCCGGCGGCGGACGTCTGGACCTGCGGCGCCAAGGTTGCCGCGATCACCCTGCCGCGCGACATCGATTCGTCCGAGCTCGATGAGGCGCCCCTCGATGCCCTGGCCTCCAAAGAGGGCCGACGCGTCGAGGTGCAGGGATGGTGGATGAACCACGTCTGGGACTTCATCAATCATCTCGCGGCAATGCTGTCGCCGGACATCGCATCACTGGGTCGGCCGGCGCACGCGCTCAAGCGAGAGGACGTCCTCCGCGCAGGCAGCCACGACGTGTTCGTGGAGCCGGGCGCGGACGTGGAGCGGCAGGTCTTCTTCGACTGCAGCGCGGGCCCGGTACTGGTGCGGCGCGGCGCGCACGTGCAGGCCTTCACGCGGATCGTCGGGCCGTGCGTGATCGGCGCCGAGTCGCAGGTGAGCGGCGACAAGGTCGCGACGTGCTCGATCGGCGACGTCTGCAAGGTGCATGGCGAGGTGAGCACCTCGATCTTCCTCGGCCACGCCAATAAGGGACACGACGGATTCGTGGGCCACTCGTATCTCGGGCGCTGGGTAAACCTTGGCGCCGGGACGATCACCAGCAATCTGAAGAACAACTACGGCCCGGTCGATTTCTGGACGCCGGACGGCGAACAGGACACGGGAATGCAGTTCCTCGGCACACTGTTCGGCGATCACGCGAAGATCGGCATCGGCACAGCGCTGAGCACCGGAACGTTCGTCGGCGCCGGCGCCAACGTGTACGGCGCCATCATGCCGCCGAAAATGGTTCCGCCCTTTGCCTGGGGCGACCAACCGCCATATTCGACCTACCGCATGGACAAGTTCCTGGAAACAGCGAAACGCATGATGTCGCGCCGGCATGTGGAGCTGAGCGACCGGCAGGCCGCGATGCTCATGGCCGCGGCAGCGATTGCGACCGACGGCGGACAGCGACGGCGGACGGCGACGGCGGACAGCGACCGCGGCCAGGAGCGGGACGCCGCGGCGCGGAGACGAAGCACGTGAAGCTGTGGGTGCTGGGCAGCGGCAGTCGCGGGAACGCCGTGGTCGTCGAAAGCGGCGAATCGCGGCTCATGATCGACGTCGGCTTCGGCCCGCGCATCCTGAAGAAGCGCCTCGCGGCCGCGGGGATCGAGCCCGAATCGATCGAGGCCTGCGTCATCACGCACGAGCACTCGGACCACATCCGGGGCGCGGCGCGCGCGGCGCGACGCTGGCACTGGCCGCTCTTCTGCACCGAGGGGACGTATGCGGGCTCGCGCCTGGCGATGCTCGAGACGCCGGCGGCGAAGATCCGCTGCGGCATGACGGTGTCGTTCACCGACATGGACGTGACGACGTTCCGCACTCCCCACGACGCCGAAGATTCGATCGGTGTAGTGATCACCTCGCGGAGCTCGGGCGCGCGCGCGGCGATCGCGACCGATCTGGGGTACGCCAGTCCGACGGTGCGGCAGATGGTGCAGGACGTCGACATGCTGGTCATCGAGTCGAACCACGACGATCAGATGCTGGCCACGGGCCCCTACCCCGTTTCGCTGCAGCGGCGCATCTCGAGCCGCACGGGGCATCTCTCGAACGCGCAGTGCGCGTCGCTGGTGCGCGACTCGGTGTCGGCGCGGCTGCGCAAAGTGATCCTCGCGCACATCTCCGAGGAGAACAACACGCCGAAGGTGGCGTTCGACACGATGCGCCCGGTGCTGCAGCAGACGCGCTTCAAGGGGTTGCTCGCCTGGGCGGCGCAGGATTTCGTGGTCGGGCCGTTCACTGCTTCGGCTGGACGAGCTGAGACGCAGCTCTCGCTGTTCTAGGGCCCGAGGTGAAAAACGAAAGGGCGAGCCATCGCTGGCCCGCCCTCAAGTGCTCGGTTCCGTTCCCGGTTCCCTCGCCTAGTACATGCCGCCCATTCCGCCGCCGGGCGCCGCCGGTGCGGGCTTGTCTTCCTTCTTCTCGACGATCAGCGCTTCGGTCGTGAGCAGGAGGCTGGCGATCGACGCGGCATTCTGCAGCGCCGTGCGGGTCACCTTGGTCGGGTCGATGACACCGGCCTGGACCAGGTTCTCGTACTCATCGGTGAGCGCGTTGTAGCCGAATGCATCGTCCTTCGAGGCACGGACCTTCTCCACGACGAGCGAGCCTTCCGCTCCGGCGTTCGCCACGATCATGCGAATCGGCTCCTCGAGCGAGCGACGCACGATCTCGACACCCACCTGCTCTTCGGAGTCATCGAGCTTGATTCCCTTGAGCGCGCGCTGCGCGCGGAGCAGTGCGACGCCGCCGCCGGGGACGATGCCCTCTTCGACCGCGGCACGCGTGGCGTGCAGCGCATCCTCGACCCGAGCCTTCTTTTCCTTCATCTCGGCTTCGGTCGCGGCGCCCACGTTGATCACCGCCACACCGCCCGCGAGCTTCGCGAGACGCTCCTGGAGCTTCTCCTTGTCGTAATCGGAGGTCGCCTTGTCGATGGCCGACCGGATCTCGGCGATGCGGCCCTGGATCGCCTTCTCCTCGCCGTTGCCGTCGATGAGCGTGGTGTTGTCCTTGTCCACCACAATCCGCTTGGCGCGGCCAAGGTCATTGATCACGGCGTTCTCGAGCTTGAGGCCGAGCTCCTCGGAGATGACCTGTCCACCGGTGAGCTTCGCGATGTCCTCGAGCATCGCCTTGCGGCGGTCACCGAAGCCCGGCGCCTTTACGGCGCAAACCTTCAGCGTGCCACGCAGCTTGTTCACGACGAGCGTCGCGAGCGCCTCGCCTTCGATGTCCTCGGCGATGATGAGCAGCGGCTTGCCCTGCTGCGCGATCTTCTCGAGCACGGGCAGCAGATCCTTCATCGAGGAGATCTTCTTGTCATGGATCAGGATGAAGC
>JBOHTL010000583.1:0-16978 GCA_050733735.1 Gemmatimonadaceae bacterium | reverse complement strand
ATTCAGGAGCGACTCATCCCCATGATCCCGCCGCACCTGATCGGGGTATGGGAGAGCGGAGTGCGCCAGCGCGAGGACGTTCGGAAAGCCGCTGAAGCAGGCGCAGACGCAGTGCTGGTCGGATCCGCGTTATCGAAAGCGAGTGATCCCGCGCGGCTCGTGCGGGAGCTCGGCAACATACAGAGGAAGCCGCGTGCCGGTTGAGATCAAGTTCTGCGGACTGATGCTCCCCGAGGACGCGGAATTCGCGGCGTCGATCGGAGCGCGCTATGTCGGTGTCGTCTTCGCGGAGAGTCCCAGGCAGGTAGCGGACGAACGAGCGCAGGTCGTGTTCTCGAAGGTGCCGCTCGGCGTGTCGCGCGTCGGGGTCTTCGGAGACACCAAGCCCGAGCAGATCGCGCAGCGAGCGGATACGCTGGGACTGGACGTGGTCCAGCTGCACGGCGATCCCAAGCCGCGCACGATCGCGCGATTGCGCAAACGGTGGCATGGACGAGTGTGGGCAGTGCAGCGCATCTCGGATACGCTTCCCGACTCGGCGCGCGACCTCTTCGACGCCGCTGATGGCGTCGTGCTGGATGCGAGAGTGCCCGACCAGCTAGGCGGCACCGGCGTGACGCTCCCGTGGGAGGACCTGCGCGAGCGCGTGGATCTGTTCCGGCCGCCGCGCGCCAAGCTCGTTCTGGCCGGCGGACTGACGCCGGACAACGTGCGGCGAGCGATCGACGCGCTGGATCCCGACGTGGTGGACGTGTCGTCGGGCGTGGAGCTGATGCCCGGAGTGAAGGATCACGACAAGATGCGCGGATTCCGCGACGCCGTGGTGGCGGTGGAGACGCCATGACCGCGACGGCAACCGACCGGTTCGGCACGTTCGGCGGACGATATGTGCCGGAAACACTCATCCCGGCGCTCGACGAGCTCGAGCGCGCTTATGACGAGGCGTGCGAGGACGAGCGATTCCAGAAAGAGATCGACGATCTCCTCGCCAACTACGTCGGCAGGCCCTCCCCGCTGAGCGAGGCTCCCCGACTTTCGGAGCGTGCGGGGGGCCCTCGCATTCTCCTCAAGCGCGAAGATCTCAACCACACCGGCGCTCACAAGATCAACAACACCATCGGTCAGGTACTGCTCGCGCGCCGGATGGGAAAACAGCGGATCATCGCCGAGACCGGGGCAGGGCAGCATGGCGTGGCGACTGCGACGGTATGCGCTCGATTCGGTCTCGAGTGCGTGGTCTACATGGGCGAGGAGGACATGCGGCGGCAGGCGCTGAACGTCTACCGGATGAAGCTCATGGGTGCGGCTGTCGTTCCGGTGACGTCGGGGACTCGCACGCTCAAGGACGCGACCACCGAGGCGATCCGCGACTGGGTAGCAACGGTGACGAACAGCCACTACGTCATCGGTTCCGTGGTCGGACCGGCGCCCTATCCCCGTATGGTGCGCGATTTCCAGGCGATCATCGGTCGCGAGACGCGAACGCAGGTGCGCGAGCGCATCGGCCGCCTGCCGGATGCGATCGTTGCTTGCGTTGGCGGCGGCTCCAACGCGATGGGCATCTTTCATCCCTTCGTCGGTTATCCCGAGGTAGCGCTGATCGGCGTCGAAGCCGCGGGAGAAGGGCTCGATTCCGAGCGTCACTCGGCGTCACTCGCGAAGGGGACGCCGGGCGTGCTCCACGGATCGTTGAGTTATCTGCTGCAGGACGAGCACGGGCAGGTCCATCCCGCACATTCGATCTCGGCGGGACTGGATTATCCGGGCGTCGGGCCCGAGCACGCCTACCTCAAGAGCAGCGGGCGCGCGGAATACGTTGCGATCGACGATCGGCAAGCGCTCGAGGGATTCGCAACCCTTGCGCGACTCGAGGGGATCATCCCGGCATTGGAATCCGCTCATGCGGTGGCTTGGGTCACACTGAACGCAAAGCGGTGGACGAATGACCAAGTGGTGGTCATCTGCGTCTCTGGAAGAGGCGATAAGGATGTGGCACAGGTGATGGACACCAATATCTTGAGCACGTGACCGTTCCCCCCCATTCCGCCCCGACCGGAACGGCGCCTCCACGCGCAGGCGCGCCCGGCGGCGGTGGCGGCGAAGATCAACAACCACCATTTGCACCAGGGCCGATCGAAGAGCTGCTTCGCCTCTTCACGCGCGCCGTTCGCGCACATCAGCTCTATCTGCCGAACAATCCAGTCTATAAAGGCGCCATCGACGCCGTTCGCGCGGCGTTCGCGCCGATCTGGCAGCACACCGACCACCTGGCACTGAGGTTCACGGAGACGGACATCCGCTGGTTCAACCGTCCCGTGCTCACCGAGAACACGAAAGGTGCCGACAGCCTGCCGTGGACGTTTTTCAAGGACGGCATCCGCGAGATTCAGGTCACGCCGGGTTTCGAAGCGGACGAGCTCGTCACGCTGTTCGACATCCTGCAGCGGGTTCGCAAGGCGTCACCCGACGAGGATGACTTGCTGACGATGCTCTGGGGCGCCGACTTCGCGAAGCTGAGATATCGCTATGTCGATCTCGGGGCCGAGCCTGTTACCGATCTCGGCGACGGCGGCGAGCCCCCCCGGCAGCCGTCGGCGGCGGAAGTGCAGTCCGCGGTGCACGGTGCCGGCGCCGGCGGCGGCGCTGACAACGGCATCATCAACATGCAGGACTTCGATGCCACGCTGTATTTCCTGGACGAGCGCGAGCTCTCCTATCTGCGCACGGAGATCGAACGGGAGTACAGCCACGACATCCGGCAGAACGTCACGAGCATCCTGTACGACATCTACGAAACGCAGACCGCCCCGGAGGTACGCGCCGAGGTCGCGGAGCTGCTCGAATACCTGATGCTCGTGCTTCTTGCCGGCGGACAGCTGCGCGGAGTCGCCTACCTGCTCGCGGAATCCCAGACGGTCGTCCTCCGGGCCGTGGACATCACCTCCGAGCAGAAGTCGCGGCTGGGTCACCTCCCGGACCGGCTCAGCGCGCCCGAACCGCTCTCGCAATTGCTGCAGTCGCTCGACGAGTCGGCGGATCTGCCGGCGGGCGCGGAGCTCACCGAGCTCTTTCAGCAGCTCCGGCCGGCAGCCCTGGGGACGATTTTCGCCTGGCTGCCCAGGTTGCAGAACGATCGGGTTCGGCCGCTCGTGGAGCACGCAGCCGATCGTCTTGCGAGCGCGAACACGGGCGAGCTGGTGAAGCTCATCGTTTCACCGGACAAGGTGGTGGCGCGGGAGGCCGCGCGCCGCTCGGGAGCGATGAAGACCGCCGCGGCCGTCGTGTCGCTCGCGAGGCTGCTGACCGACACCGACGTCACGATGCGTCAGACCGCGGTGCAGTCCTTGAGCGAGATCGGATCTGCCGGCGCCCTCCAGGCGCTGGAGAAATCGATCGAGGACAAGGATCGCGACGTGCGCGTCGCCGTGGTGAAGACCCTGGGCGCGAAAGCCTATCGCGGGGTCTTCACACGCCTCGAAAACTACGTGAAGAGCAAGGCGCTGCGGGACGCCGATCTCACGGAGCGCATGGCGTTCTTCGAAGCGTACGGCGCGCTCTGCGGCGACAACGGCGTGCCATTCCTCGACGAGCTCCTGAATGCGAAAGGAATGTTCGGCAGACGCGAGGATTCCGAGATGCGCGCGTGCGCCGCGATCGCGCTCGGCCGAATCGCGTCCCACAAGGCGAACATGTCGCTGAAACAGGCTGCAAACGAGAAGGACGTGGTGGTGCGGAACGCGGTGAATCGCGCCATGCGCGCGGGGGTCGCGTGACGGCCAAACCGGCGCCGCGAGCCACGACGTCCATCGCCGCCCCTGTGGGCGACGGCGGCGACGACTCGTACATTCGCCAGAAAGGACGCGCGTTCATTCTCGCGCTGTATTCCGCACTGCGCGCGCTCAAGCTGTATCCCGCCGGCCATGCGACCGTGAAGCGCGCGCTCGAGGATCTCGCGAGCGTCACCCAGGAATTCATCGCGACGGAAGGCGAGCTCGAATTGCGGGTCACGGGCGAGTTCATTTTCGTGAACGGCACCAGGCTGCGTCTGGATCTCGACAATTACGCGAGCTTCAGCCATGTCCTGTCCGTCTTCCGCGTCTGCGGCATCGGACAACTTCACGCGTCCGACCAGACGACGGCGAAGGACTGGCAGGTGTTCCTCGCCAACACGCAGACGCCGAGCGACGCGCAACCGAACGAACGGTTGTACGACATCCTCGAAAAGATGGAGTCGGCCGGCGTCACCTCGATCACGCTCGCCGAGCCGCCGGAAGAGAGCGGTGAGGATCGGGAGAAATCGAAGGAGCGGTCGAAGCGCACGTACGCGCAGTCGGTCGCGGTCACAAAGGACCTGATGACGTCGCTGCGCATGGGCAAGAGCCCCAACATCAAGAGGATCAAACGCGTGGTGCAGGGAATCGTCGATCAGATCCTGAACGACGAGGCTTCGCTCGTGGGGCTCACGACCATCCGCGACTACGACGAGTACACGTTCACCCACAGCGTCAACGTCTGCATCTTCTCGGTAGCCCTCGGAAAGCGACTGGGACTGTCCAAGAACCAGTTGTACGACCTGGGCATGGCCGCGCTGTTCCACGACATCGGGAAATCGCGCGTCCCGCTGGATGTGCTCAACAAGTCGAGCGGCCTCACGGACGTGGAGTGGCGTCAGATTTCGGCGCACCCGTGGCTCGGTGTGTTGTCGCTCTTTCAGGTGCGCGGCACGCAGGAGATTCCATACCGCAGCGTGGTGGTGGCGATGGAGCACCACATGAAGACGGATCTCACGGGATATCCGCGGTCCATCCGCCCCCGACAGATGGGCATCTACAGCAAGATCGTGGCGGTCGCGGACTCCTTCGACGCGGCGACGAGTCGACGCGTGTACAAGACCGTCCCCATGAACCCGGCGGAGGTGTTGCGTGAGCTGCGCGACCAGAAGCGGCGGGGCATGGATACGGTGGTGGTGAAGGCGTTCATCAACCTCACCGGTGTCTATCCCGTGGGAACGCTCGTCGTGCTGGACACGTTCGAGCTCGGCATCGTTCAGGCCGTGAATGCAATTCCGGAGATGCTTTCCCGGCCGCTCGTGCGCATCATCAGCGACTCCGTGGGCAACCTGACGCACCCGGGCACCACCGTCGATCTGGCCGATCGCACCGAGGCCGGAGCGTTCGTGCGCACGATCGTGAAGACGGAAGATCCCGATCGTTTTGGAGTGCGCGTTGGCGACTATTTCGTCTGACGCCTCACCGATAGCGAGGCGATTCAGGGAGCTGCGCGAATCGAAGCGCAGTGCGCTCGTGGTGTATGTCACCGCCGGTCATCCGACTGCCGACGCCTCGCGCAAGCTGTTGCGCGCGCTGGAAGAGGCTGGCGCCGACGTCATCGAGGTCGGCGTTCCATTTTCGGATCCCATGGCCGACGGCCCGGTGATCCAGGCCAGCTCCCAACAGGCGCTCGAGAACGGAATGACCTTCGATCGCGTGCTGCAGCTCGTCGCAGGCGCGTCGGTCCGGGTGCCGATCGTGCTGTTCAGTTATCTGAATCCGGTGCTGGCGGCCGGACCCGACGCGCTCGAGCGCGCCGCCGCGGCGGGTGCACACGGTCTCCTGATCACCGATCTGCCCGTGGGCTCGGATCCCGAGCTCGAGGCGCGCATCGCTTCCGGTCCGCTCGATTTCGTCCGCCTCGTCGCGCCGACGACGCCAACGGAACGGATGGCGCACATCGGGCGGAATGGCAGCGGATTCGTGTATCTCATCAGCCGGCTCGGTGTGACCGGAGCGCGTACCGATCTTCCACCAGACCTGCCGGACACGATCCAGCGTCTGCGCCAGTCCACCACGCTGCCGATCTGCGCGGGGTTCGGGATTTCGACGCCGGCACAGGCGGTCAGCGTCGCCGGTCTCGCGGATGGCGTCGTCGTGGGCAGCGCCGTCGTGAAGGCGGCTGGCGCGGGCGTCTCGCGCGCCGCGGCGCTCGTCAGGGAGCTCCGCTCGGCACTCGACGGCGTGTAGCGCTGAGTCCCGCGAAGATTCACCGCGGAGGACGCGCGACTCCTGATTCACCGCGGAGGACGCGGGACTGCTGATTCACCGCGGAGGACGCAGAGGACGCAGAGGTGTCCTGGTTCAAGAGACCACCCGCCCTGCATCCTTTGCGACAGATCAAGGGTCATTTTTCGGTATAAACGGGGAGTGCCTTAACCTCAGCGTCCTCCGCGTCCTCCGCGCTGAATTCGCAGTCCCCTGCGCCCTCTGCGTCCTCTGCGGTGGATTCGCAGTCCTCCGCGTCCCTCCGCGGTTGATTCGCAGTCCGCTCCCTCTGCGTCCTCCGCGGTGAATTGGCAGTCGCGATGGTGTAACGTTCGTACCCATGGCGTACGAACAGGGCGACGAGATCACGCTCCGCGGCATGACCTTTCACACGCTGATCGGCGTGCTGCCGCACGAGCGCGAACATGCGCAGCCGCTCGAGATCGACGTGACGGTGTGGATGGAGGAAGACCAGCGCATTCTCGACTATCGTCGCCTGTACGCCTCCGTGCGGACCGTGGTCGAATCGCCGAATCTCTTGTATCTGGAGGAGCTCGCCGAGTCGATTGCCAGTCGGGTGCTCCACGAACCATCGGTGCGGCGCGCGCGCGTGGCGATCCGCAAGCCGCACGTCGCGATCGGAGGTCCGCTGCGTGACGTCGAAGTCGCCATCGTCAGACCACGGGATGCGTGACATCGCGTACGTCGCTCTCGGATCCAACCTGGGTGACCGCGAGCGGTATCTCGCCGTTGCGCGCGATGCGATCGGCCGTCTTCCGCGCACAACCGTTCTCGCGGCGACCGCGGTGGAAGAAACGGCGCCATTCGGCCCTCCGCAGCCACAGTATCTCAATCAGATGGTCGCCATCGAAACGGATCTCAGCCCGCATGAGCTGCTCGCTGCGCTGCTCGACATCGAGCGCGCCGCCGGACGGTTGCGCCGCGAGAAGTGGGGGCCGCGAACGCTGGACCTCGACATCGTGAAGTACGAGGGCCAGGTCGTGTCGGAGGATTCCCTGCGCGTGCCGCATCCCGGATTGCAGGATCGCGATTTCTGGCGGCGCGAGCTTGCGGACCTCACCTCGCGCGTTGCGAGGCAGCCGTGACCACGAAGCGCCTCGCCATGCCCAGGCTGCCGGAATGGGCGCAGGTGGCGGACACGCGGCGCGCGCACATCGATCGCGTGGTCGCGCTCCTGGCAGCGTGGGCCAGGCGCATGGGCCTCCCAGACGACGAGGCGTCGCGCTGGCTCGCGGCCGGCGTGCTCCACGACGCGCTCCGTGACGCGCCGGACCGGATGCTGCGAGCGCTCACGGGCGACGGGACAACGGCGGCAGAGCTGCTGCACGGTCCCGCGTCAGCCGTGCGCGCGGAGCAGGACGGCGAACGCCGCCAGGAAGTATTGGACGCGGTCCGACATCACACCGTCGGATCTCCGGAATGGAAGCGCACGGGCAAGGCACTGTACATGGCGGATTTCCTGGAGCCTGGACGTTCATTCCTGGTCGCGGAGCGCGGCTTCATCGCCGACCGCGTGCCGGACGATTTCGATGCCGCTTTTCGCCAGTGCGTCCGGCTCAGGCTCGAATGGTCGCTGCGACAGGGCGGGGAGCTGTATCCACAATCGACCGCGCTATGGAACAGCGTGCGCTGAGGCGGCTGAGTCTCGCGGGTATCACGATCCTTTTTCTGTTCGGAATCGTGCTGGCACGCGCCTTCCGCATTGACGACGCGCCCGTCGCGCGTGCTGAGCCGCCCGACGCGAGCGCCACGAGCGCCGAACGCATCAAGATCGAGGTCCTGAACGCGACCGACGCGCGAGGACTGGCTCGGCGCGCGACGCTGTACCTGCGCGACCGCGGCTTCGACGTGCTCTACCTGGGGACGGCCACGACACACCTCGACAGTACCCTGGTGCTGGATCGGTCCGGACATCCTGAGCGCGCGCAGCGCGTCGCGGACGCACTGGGCGGGGCGCGTGTGGAATCGCGCCCCGATTCGTCACGCTACCTGGATGTCTCCGTGATGCTCGGTCGCTCGTGGCGTGCGCCTGCCGAGCCGTTCTACCCGTAGCTGTCCGCACGCGGCCGCGATATCCACGCCGCGGCTCTTTCTGATCGCCACCTCGACGCCCTCGCCGCGCAGCTCGCGTCCAAATCGACGGATCTCGTCCGACGGAGTCGGGCGAAATCCCCGCGCGCCGCCGGGATGCAGCGGGATCAGGTTCACGAACGCGCCGCACCGCTTTGCGAGCGCCGCGAGCTGCAGGGCGTGCGTTTCCTCGTCGTTGACGCCGCCGAGCATCACGTACTCGAAGGTGACGCGCCGGTCGAACTTCGCGGCCGCGTCGACCACGTCCCGCAGCGGATACTTGATGTTGATCGGCATGAGGTCGCGACGCAGGTCATCGCTCGGCGCGTGGATGGATATGGCGAGGCGAAACTGCTCGCGTCGCTCGGAGAGCGCCACGATGCCCGGCAGCACGCCGACCGTGGAGATCGTGATGTGCCGCGCGCCGATTCCGAGCCCATTCGCATCGTTCAGGATCGTGAGCGTCGGATCGACCGCCTTCCAGTTCATCAGCGGCTCGCCCATTCCCATGAAGACGATGTTCGTCACCGGGATGGGAGGATCGAGCAGACGCATCTCGCGCACCTGTCCCGCGATCTCGTACACGTCGAGGTTGCGTGAGAAGCCCATGGCGCCCGTCGCGCAGAAGGCGCACTGCAGCGCACACCCCGCCTGCGACGAGATGCACAGCGTCATCCGGTTGCTCTCGGGGATCGCGACCGTTTCGATGGCTTCGCCGTCGTGCAGCCGGAAGAGAAACTTTTCGGTGCCGTCGCGCGACGTCTGACGCGTCATGATCTGGAGCCGCGGCATCACGAACTGCGCAGCGAGCTGCTCGCGAAGTGGTTTCGGCAGGTCGGTCATGTCGTCGAAACCGTTGACCGGCGCGGTCCAGAGATGGCGGACAACCTGCTTCGCCCGATATCCCGGCTGACCGATTCCTTCGAAGAACACGCGCAGCCGAGCCTCGGCCTGTTCCGGCGTGAGGTTGAGGAGGTTCTCGCGCGTTTCCGGCTGGACGCCGGCGGGGGAGCGGTTCACGCTGCTTGGCAACTCACTTTCGATGACGTCGGCGAACTACAAGACATTCTTGGACTTGAGCGTAGGGCAACGGGCATGCCCGGTCAAGCGAATCCCTACCAGTCCCCCCCCGAAAAGATTAGACTACGACGCTTGATGCCGGAGACCGCTTGAGCGTCCGAGGATGGCTACCCCCGCTCATTTGGGCGGGGGTAATCCTTTTGGGCACTTCACTTCCGCAGGATGTGGTGCCGGTCCAGACGTCGAACATCGACAAGGTCCTTCACTTCACGATCTACACCGTCTTCGCCTTCTTGCTGACGCGACAGATAGCGGTTGACACGTCCGGCGGACGCGCCATGGTCGGCGCGGTGCTCATCGCCGCGGCATTCGCTGCCGTTGACGAGTGGCATCAGGGATTCATCCCCGGGCGCTTTCCGGAGTTCGCGGATTGGCTCGCCGACGTTGCCGGCGCGATCATCGGTGCCCTGATCTATGTCCTCCTCAGTCGCCGGCGCGGAGCCGTTCGCGCTCGCTGATCCCGCGATGAACCCGTTCGCGACCGAACTCCGCACACATATGTGCGGCGCACTCCGCGATACCCATCGCGGTACCCGCGTGCGCCTGGGCGGATGGGTGCATCGGACGCGCAATCTGGGTGGCCTGGTGTTCGTCGACCTGCGTGACCGCACCGGAATCGTGCAGGTCTCCTTCGACCCGAACCGCTCCCCAGCAGACGTTGTCGCCGCGGCGACCGCGCTGGCCAACGAAAGCGTCGTCCTCGTCGAAGGCGAAGTCGTCGCCCGGCCCGAGACGATGCGAAACTCCGAGATGGGTACGGGGGACATCGAGATCGCGGCGTCGTCGGTCCGCGTCGTGGGACCGGCCGGAACGCCGGCGATTCCCGTCGCGCGCGGCAAGACCGAGAAGCTGCCCGCCGAGGAACTGCGGCTGCGCCACCGCTACCTCGACCTGCGACGGCCGGAGCTCCAGGAAAATCTCATGCTGCGGCACAAGCTGGCGCAGGCAACGCGACGCTACCTCAGCGAGCACGAATACCTCGAGATCGAAACGCCGATTCTCACCAAGCCGACGCCGGAAGGCGCTCGCGACTACCTGGTGCCGAGCCGCGTGCATCCGGGTGAGTTCTACGCCTTGCCGCAGTCGCCGCAGATCTACAAGCAGCTCATGATGGTTGCCGGTTACGATCGCTACTTCCAGATCGCGCGCTGTTTCCGCGACGAGGATCTGCGCGCCGACCGGCAGCCGGAGTTCACGCAGATCGACATCGAGGCCTCGTTCGTCACGCGGGACGACATCGTGCGCCTGTCGGAGGGACTCATCGCGTCACTCTGGCAGGTGGCGGATCGTCGCGTGTCCGCGCCCTTTCCGCAGATGACCCATGCCGAAGCGATGGAGCGCTTCGGCAGCGACCGCCCGGACACGCGTTACGCGCTGGAAATCAGCGACGTGAGCCGCGTCTTCGCCGAGTCGGACTTCGGCATCGCGAAGCAGGCCATCGCGGCGGGTGGGCGAGTCCGCGGCCTCGTCGTGCCCAACGGAGGCGTGCTGTCTCGCAAACAGGTCGATGAGATCGAGGCCATCGCGAGGTCGGCGGGAGCGGGTGGACTGATCCGTCTCAAGCGGGCCGGAAACGGACTCGAAGGACCCGCCGCAAAGTTCCTCGGCGACGGCGCCGCCGAGTCCCTCCGGATTCCCGAGGGATCGCTCGGCCTCTTCGTGGCCGGCCCCGACCGCATCTCGAGCGCCGCGCTGGACCGCATCCGGCAGGACATCGCCCAGCGACTGCATCTCATCCCCGAGGGACGGCACGACTTCCTCTGGGTCGTGGACTTTCCTCTGTTCGACCAGGATCCCCAGACCGGAGCGCTTGCCGCTGTCCACCATCCCTTTACATCCCCCCATCCGGACGACATTGCCTTACTGCACAGTTCGCCCGGGAAGGCGCGCGCACTGGCATACGACGTGGTGATGGATGGGATGGAACTCGGAGGGGGAAGCATTCGAATCAGCGATCCGGCGTTGCAGTCCACGGTGTTTTCGCTCCTGGGCATCGACGAGGCCACCGCGCAGGCGCGGTTCGGCTTCCTGCTGGAGGGACTGCGCGCGGGCGCACCGCCGCATGGCGGCATCGCCTTCGGGTTCGATCGCATTTCCATGGTGCTCGCGACTGCCACGTCGCTGCGCGACGTCATCGCCTTCCCCAAGACCACGGCCGCCCGGGCGCTCTTCGAAGGCGCGCCGACCCCGGTGTCGAACGACGATCTGCGCGAGCTGCACATTACGGTTTCTGAATAGCGAGGGACATTGAGCAACGGACGCACAGGAACGGCAACGGAAGAAACCACGACGCAGCGCGTATCGACCGAGGGGGCGGACATGCTGACGCTCGCGGGCGTCAACGACGCGAACCTCCTCGAGCTCTCGCGTCTTTTCGGGGTAAAGGTGTCGCTGCGCGGCGATGCGATGGTCATCACCGGGGCCGGCGACTTCGTGCAGCGCGCCGTGGCGGTGGGCCGGCGCATGGTGGAGCTGGCGCGCCAGCGCGACGAGCTCACCCCGGACGACGTGCTGCGGTTGGGCGACGATCAGGAACGCGAGCCGGCCGACGGTGAGGGGGGCGGAGGCGGCAGCGGCGGCTCGGCGCGCATCGCGCTTCCCGGCACGAGGAAGGTGATCCAGGCGAAGACCCCCGGCCAGACGGAGTATCTCCAGAAAATCGCGGATAACGACATCGTCGTCGGTATCGGCCCCGCCGGCACCGGCAAGACGTATCTCGCCGTCGCCGCGGCAGTCGACGCCCTCACGAAAAAGCGCGTCCGCCGCATCGTGCTCGCGCGGCCCGCGGTGGAAGCGGGCGAGAATCTCGGCTTCCTTCCGGGCGACATGCAGGCGAAAGTCGATCCGTACCTGCGTCCGCTGTACGACGCGCTGGACGAGATGATGCCCTTCGAGCGCATTCAGCGGGCCCTCGAGACGCGCACCATCGAGATCGCGCCGCTGGCGTTCATGCGCGGCCGCACCCTGGGCGACGCCTTCGTCATCGTCGACGAAGCCCAGAACGCGACGGCGATGCAGATGAAGATGCTGCTGACCCGCCTTGGCGTGAATTCGCGCATGGTCATCACCGGCGACAAGACGCAGGTCGACCTGCCCCGAAACACCGAGTCCGGGCTGGTCCAGGTCGAGCGCCTGCTCCCGGGCATCGACGGGATCGCTTTTCAGTATTTCAACGAGACCGACGTCGTTCGCCATCGGTTGGTCCGCGACATCATCAGGGCGTACGACGCGGAAGAGGCCAGGTCGTAGACCCCGTGCCTGCTGAGCCGACGGCAGTCGCTCCGACCGGACCGCGCCGGCTCCTGCTCGGAGCACATGGGCCGCGACTGCTGCTCGGCATCGGGCTCGCCGTCCTCACCTACGCGCTCTTTCCGGAATCGCCGGCCACCCAGATCCCCATCTACGAGGTGGGGGCCGTCGCGGCCGACAACGTCATCGCGCCCTTCGCGTACGAGGTCCCGAAGACCGAACAGGAGCTGCAGCGCGAACGCGAGGATGTCGCCCGCGCCGCACAGCCCGTGTTCCGATTCGTGCCGGAGGCCGCGGACACTTCCCTCATGGCGCTCGACGCGCTGGAGGAAGCCTTGGCGCAGGCTGCGTCCGTCCGGCCGCTGAACCTCGCGCTGATCGAGCGTGCCGCGCGCACGCAGGGCGTGGTGCTCGGCCCCGCCGAAGCCGCGTATCTCGCGGCTCCGGCCCGGCAGGATCTGCTCATCAGCGGGGTGCGTCGTGTGTTCGACCGCTGGGTCGCCGGCGGCGTCGTTCCGACCGGAGCGGTCGACCAGCTGCGCGGGGAAGTGCTGCTGCGGCGAGGCAACGACGAACACCGTCTGCCGGTGGACAGCCTGCTGTCCTTCGGCCAGCTGATCTCGCAGGCGCGGCTGATCAATCCCGATCCGGACAACGAGACGGCGACCGCCGTCTACCTGAAGCTCATCACGACCCTCTTCCGTCCGACCATCGTGCCCGACCGGGCGGAGACACAGCGAAGACGGGACGAGCTGCGTCGCTCCGTGCCCACGAGCAAGTACTCCGTCCGGCTCGGCGAGAAGATCGTCGGCGCGCACGAGGTGGTCGGTCGCGAGGAGCACGACAAGCTTCGCGCGCTGCAGCAGCGGCTGGCGGAAGAGCCGGGCACGCGTCCGCGGATCCGGCGGGCCTTCGGTTCCATCCTGTTCGACCTCGCCATCATCGTCCTCCTCGGCGTCACGACGTACTTTTTCCGTCCGCAGTTGTACGCGCACTGGCGATCGATGGTCGTCGTGGCTGCGCTCGTGGCGATCGTGCTGATCGCGTCGGCGGTGGTGTCGCACCTGCGACCACTCCGCCCCGAGCTGCTCCCCGTGGCGGTCGTCGCCATCGTGCTGAGCGCGCTGTTCGATCAACGCATCAGCATGACGCTGACGATGATCGTGACCATCCTCGTCGGCGCGCAGGCCCCCTTTCGAGGGACGAATGCGCTGTTCATCAATCTCGTCGGCGGTGCGGTCGCCGCGCTGAGCGTGCGCGCGGTCACTCGTCGGCATCAGTCGTACGTCTGGCTGGTCGCGACGGGCGCCGCCTATCTCGTCGCTGCGCTCGCGATCGGTCTGACGCTCGATCAGAGCCTCGGCGTGATCGCGGGCTCCGCCGGATACGGCGCGCTGAACGCGCTCGCCAGCGTGCTGCTCGCGCTCCTGCTCCTGCCGCTCGTCGAGTCGTACACGGGGATCGAAACGGAGCTTACGCTGCTGGAGTGGTCCGATCTCAATCGGCCGCTGATGCAGCGACTGAGCCTCGAGGCGCCTGGCACCTTCGCGCACACGATGATCATCGCGAACCTCGCGGAAGCGGGCGCGCGCGTCATCGGCGCCAACGCGCTCCTGGCTCGCGTCGGCGCGTACTATCACGACGTCGGAAAGCTCGGGCGGCCGCAGTTCTTCGTCGAGAATCAGACCCGGGGACGCAATCCGCACGACGCGCTCGGCCCGGACAAGAGCGCGGAGATCATCCGGGCGCACGTGATCGAGGGGCTCCGGCTCGCCGAACAGTACCGCGTGCCCAAGGTGCTGCGCGCGTTCATCACGGAACATCATGGCACGGGGCAGATCAGCTACTTCCTGGACCGGGCGCGCGAGCTCGGCCTCCAGGCGAACACGTCCGAATACGAGTATCCCGGGCCCGTGCCCCGCACCGCGGAGACCGCGGTGGTTATGCTGGCCGACGGCGTGGAAGCCGCGACGCGCGTGCTCAGCGAGCCCACGCAGCACCGGGTTCGTGAAGTCGTCGAGCACATCGTGCGACAGCGACTGGAGCAGGGGCAGCTCCGCGAGGCGCCGCTGACCATGCGCCAGCTCGAGCGCGTGAAGGAAGAGTTCACCCGCGTGCTCACCGGCATGTACCACACCCGCATCGACTACCCCGCCAAAAGCGGCGGAATCACCTCGGAGTTCGCGAAGGCGTGAGCATCGCGGTGGACGTCTCTCTCGACGGTGTTCGCGTCCCGGTCTCCCGCGCGCGGGTCGGGCAGGTCGTCCGCGCGGTTCTGGGCTCGGAGAAAGTGGGGGACGCGATGATCTCCATCGCCTTCGTCCGCCGCGCCGCGATCCAGCGCATGAATCGCAGGCACCTGAAGCGTGATCGTGTCACCGACGTCATCGCGTTCGGGTTTCGGCGCACCGGCCGCAACGCGCCGATCGTCGGCGATGTGTACATCGCGCCGGAGGTCGCGCGGAAGTCGGCCCAGGCGAACGGCGTGTCCGTCCGCGAGGAGATCATCCGGCTCGTGGTGCACGGCACGCTGCACGTGCTGGGACACGACCATCCCGAGACCGAGGCGCGGACGCGTTCGCCCATGTGGCGAAAGCAGGAGCGGCTGGTCGGCCGTCTCGCCCGCCGGTAAATGCTCGTCTGGCTGCTGGTCGCCGCTCTCACCTTTGGCGTGGCGATGCTTCTCGCCGCGGCCGATGGTGCGCTGCTGGCCTCTGCCCACGAGGGGCCCCGCGAGCGCACCGCGGATCCGGAACGGGCGCACCGCGCACTGGCGCTCGCGCGTGTCCTCGCGC
The DNA here is from genome assembly GCA_050733735.1 of Gemmatimonadaceae bacterium. GTDB lineage: Bacteria > Gemmatimonadota > Gemmatimonadetes > Gemmatimonadales > Gemmatimonadaceae > DASPMP01. Next base: position 1,725 of record JBOHTL010000583.1, on the reverse strand, counting down.
ATCTCGTCACCGGCATGGCGGTGGCGCTGGCCATGTCGCAGGCTTTCATCATGCCGGTCGCGCTGGTCGTTGGGCTGATCCTGCTGGTGGCGAACGTCGCGCTGGTGGAGGGAACGGCTCGCGACGCGGGGCACGCGCGCGCGGGCGAGCTGGTTCGTCGGCTGTCGCCGGTCTTCGCGATCACGGACGCCCTCATGCTTCCGGTCACCTGGGCGGGGGCCGCCGTCGAGCGTGGTCTCGCGCGACTGCTCCCTCCCGCCGACGAGAAGACCGTCACCCGCGAGACCCGCGCGGAGCGGTTCCACGAAGTCGTCGCGGCGGAAGCGCACGTCTCGCCGGCGGAAGAGGAGATTCTGCACGGCGTGTTCTCGTTGGGCGACACGGAAGTGCAGGAGATCATGGTGCCGCGCGTGGACCTGATCGGCATCGAGAAGTCGATCCCGTGGTCTGAAGTGCTCGATCGCATTCGCAGCTCCGAGCACGCGCGCTTTCCGGTGTACGACGAGACGCTGGACAACGTCGTCGGCATCCTGTACGCCAAGGATCTGCTGCGCGCCGTCGTCGACGACGCCGAGCCGGAGGACTGGGCAACGCTGATTCGCTCGGCGTCGTTCATTCCCGCGACGAAGACCATCGACCAGCAGCTGCGCGACTTCAAGGCGCAGCGCACGCACATCGCGGTGGTCATCGACGAATTCGGCGGCACCGCGGGAATCGTGACCATCGAGGACGTGCTCGAGGAAATCGTCGGCGAGATTCGTGACGAGTACGACGTGGAGGAGCCTCCGGTCGTGCAGGACGGCGAGACGCGCTTCTGGGTCTCCGGCCGCCTGTCGCTCGCCGATCTCTCGGAAGTGTTGAACCACGACTTCGAGCGCGACGATCTCACGACGGTCGGAGGGTTGGTGTACGACGGCTTCGGCCGCGTCCCCCGTGCCGGCGAGACCATCGTGCTGGACGTCTTCAAGGTCGTGGTGGAGCGCGTGCGGCGGCGACGCATCGAGCGCGTCTTCGTCGAGCGGCAGAAGCCGAGCGAGGAGGACGCCTGATGTTCGTGTTCTTCCTCATCGGCCTTCTGATGGTTGCGTGGCTGAACGCTGGCGCGATGGCTGTGCGTTCGGCAAGCCGCATCTGGCTGCGGCACTGGGCCGAACAGCGCCTGCGCGGGGCGGCGGCGGTGCTCTTCTATCTCGAGCGCCCCCAGCGGCTGCTCGCGGCGGCGCAGACAGGAGTGGCGCTCACGGTCGCGTTCGTGGGCGTGTGGATCGGCTGGAGAAGCGCGCGGCATGAAAGCGTCGCGATCCTGAACGTCATCGGCTACGCGGCGGTGGTGATCCTCTTCGGGCATCTGGTGCCACGAGCCATCGCGCGGCGCTGGCCATCGGCCGTGATCCCCGTGACGGTACCCGTGCTGCAGTTCATCGAGATGATCACCGCGCCGATCCTGTCGGTGGGTCACCGGGCGGGCAGAATCGGAGAGCCTGTGCAGGCGCCGCTGCCGGCAGCCGCAGCGCAGGACGCCATTCAGGAGCTGCTCCGTGAAGGCGAGATGGAGGGTGTGGGCCGGCGCGACGAGATCGCGATCATCAGCGGCGTCATGGAGTTCGGCGACAAGACCGTGGGCGCCGTGATGACGGCGCGCTCCGACGTTTTCGCCGTCGCGCGCAACCAGGACACGCACGTCGTCGCCAGGGCCATCGCCGAGTCGGCGTTCAGCCGCATCCC
>JBOHTL010000582.1:0-3537 GCA_050733735.1 Gemmatimonadaceae bacterium | reverse complement strand
CGGTGTGAGGTGCGCGGTGTGAGGTGCGCGGTGCGCGGTGTGAGGTGTGGTGTCGGGTTCGCTATTGGATCTCGCGCAAACTCGACATGAGCCGTGCGAGCTTTCGGCCCACATGGTCGGCGCGAGTGGCGCATTTCTCGAGTTCATCCGAAGCTGCGTCGGTAGTGCGCCCGATCAAGACCAAATCGGATTCAACCTCACCGAGCGAGCCACGAGCATAGGATAGAAGTCGTTGGTAATCGCCCAGATGACGTCGTTGATGTCCCTCGCTGATGTTCGCGGCAACCGACCTGGCGGCACGCCGAATCTGTGTTTCAAAGACGAATCGGTCGGCAGTCGGCAGTTTGCGAACCATTGTCGTGACGTCGACGAAAAGTTCAACGGCTTGCTGCCATACCTCCAGATCTTTGTAGCTGCGAATTTGCGGGCGCATTCCTCACAGTCATGCTGCCGGCGCCTCAGTGCATCATCGAAATGACACAATCAGACGCAATCGAACGCATCTGCGTTCCGCACCTCACACCCCGCACCTCACACCCCGCACCTCACACCCCGCACCTCACACCCCGCACCCCACACCCTGCACCCCACACCTCGCCCCGCTGATTGCGGCCCTTTACCTCCGCCCTGCGGGCGCCTAAGTTCAACAGCTACACACAATTCGACAAAGAGAAGACAGCGGTACGCAATGGCATTCGACAAAGCGCCAACGATTCAGAAGCATCGGGCCCATGAGACCGACACCGGGTCCGCAAAGGTTCAAGTCGCGGTCCTTACTGAGCGCATCAATTACCTGACGGAACACTTCCGCCAGCATCGCAAGGACCATCACAGTCGCCGTGGCCTCCTGAAGATGGTAGGCAAGCGTCGCCGGCTGCTGAACTATCTGCGACGGACGGATGTCGACACGTACCGTCAGCTGGTTCAGGAGCTCGGGCTCCGCTACTAAACGGCGATAACACCGACGCGCGGGCGCACTGATTGCGGCCCGCGCGTTTTGTATTCCACAGGCAAAAAAGCATATGCAACGCGTTGAAACGACGTTCGCTGGCCGCAAGCTCTCGATCGAGACCGGCCGTATGGCGAAACAGGCGGCAGGATCCGCCCTGGTGCAGTACGGCGACACGATGGTGCTCGCCGCAGTCACGGTGAGCGACAATCAAAGCCCGCTCCCATTCTTTCCTCTCCTCGTCGAGTATCGCGAGAAGACCTACGCCGCCGGCAAGATCCCGGGCGGCTTCATCAAGAGAGAAGGCCGCCCCAGCGACGGCGAGATTCTCTCGGCGCGCATCGTGGATCGCACGATCCGGCCGCTCTTTCCTGAAGGCTTCAAGAACGAGGTGCAGGTTTACATCTACGTCATCTCCGCGGACCAGGAGAACGACGCCGACGTCCTCGCGGTCGTTGCGGCCAGCGCCGCTCTGAACGCCTCGCGCATCCCCTTCATGGGTCCAGTCTCCGGTGTTCGCATCGGTCGGCTGCAGGGCAACTGGGTGCTCAATCCCACCTTCCAGCAGCTCGAGTTCAGCGACATGGACATGGTGGTCTGCGGCACCGCGGACTCCATCATGATGGTCGAGGGGGGAGCGCTCGAGGTTTCGGAGGAAGACGTCGTGGAAGCCTTCACGATCGCTCAGAAAGGGCTCGGAGATCTCGTCAAGCTGCAGGAAGATCTGCTGAAGAAGATCGATCGCGCGAAGAAGATGGAATGGAAGAAGGCGGAGATTCCCGCCGGCCTCGAGGAGAGCGTCAAGAAGCTCGCCGAGGGCAAGATCACCGAGGCGATCAACCAGAAGGACAAGCACACGCGCATCGAAGCAGTGGAGCGCGTCAAGGGAGAGATCGCGGAGAAGCTGCTCGCCGACTTCCCCGACAACTCGTCGGACATCAAGAACCTGCTGGGCGACGTCGAATACCACACGCTGCGCTCACAGGTGCTGGATTCCGGCTTCCGCGTGGACGGTCGCAAGCCGAACGAGGTCCGTGCCATCTCGATCGACACTGGACTCCTGCCGCGCGCGCATGGCTCGGCGCTGTTCACACGGGGGCAGACGCAGGCGCTCGTAGTCGCCACCCTGGGCACCGCGAACGACGTCCAGCGGCTGGACAGCATCGACGAGGCGAAGGAACAGTCGAAGTCGTTCATGCTGCACTACAACTTCCCGCCCTTCTCGACGGGTGAGGTGCGGCCGATGCGCGGCACCTCGCGCCGCGAGATCGGTCACGGGAATCTGGCCGAACGCGCCGTGCAGGCCATCCTGCCCGCGTTCGAGGAGTTTCCGTACACGATCCGCATCGTGTCCGACGTCCTCGAGTCCAACGGTTCGTCCTCGATGGCGTCGATCTGCGGCGGCTCGCTCGCCCTGTTCGACGCAGGCGTTCCGATGCGCGAGGCCATCGCCGGCGTCGCGATGGGTCTCATCAAGGAAGGAAAGAAGTACGCGGTCCTCACCGACATCCTGGGCACCGAGGACCACCTGGGCGACATGGACTTCAAGGTGGCCGGTACGAAAAACGGCATCACCTCCATCCAGATGGACATCAAGATCCAGGGGCTGGAGCTCAAGATCATGAAGGAAGCCCTCGCGCAGGCGAAGGAGGGACGCCTTCACATCCTGGGTGAGATGAACAAGGCCATGTCTGAGCCCAGGAAGGAGTTGTCGCCATACGCCCCGCGCATCGTCACGGTGCAGATCAGCCCCGAGAAGATCGGCGATCTCATCGGTCCGAAGGGCAAGACGATCCGCGGAATTCAGGAAGAGACGGGCTCCGAGATCACGGTCGATGACAACGGCGTGGTCACCATCGCGGCCGTCGGCGGCGAAGCCATGGAGCGAGCGCGCCAGATGGTCCAGGCCATCACCGCGGAACCGGTCGTCGGCGAAACGTACGAGGGGCCCGTGAAGTCTACGACCGCCTTCGGCGCCTTCATCGAGATCATGCCGGGCACCGAGGGACTGCTCCATATCTCCGAGATGCAGTGGGGCCGTACCGAGAAGACCGAAGACGTGGTCAAGAAGGGCGATCGCGTGAAGGTGAAGCTCATCGAACGCGATGAGCGCGGTCGGCTACGGCTGTCGCGCAAGGCACTGCTTCCGAAGCCGGAGGGAACTCCTGACGGCGGCGGCAACGGTGGCGGCAACCGCGGCGGCGAAGACGGCGGCGAAGGCGGCGGCGAAGGCGATGGCGGCGCTGAACGCACTGGCGAACCCCGCGGCGAGGGCGGTGAAGGCGGGGGCCGTCGCGAGGGCGGTGGACGCGGGGGCCGTGGCGGCCGCGGGGGCGGCGGCCGGAGCCGGGAGCGCTCGCGGGAGAGGTGAGCTCCACCGTCAGCGCCCCCGCTGAGGCGCTCCGCCGCACCACATTTCCTAATGGCCTGACCGTGCTCTCGGAATTCATGCCGGGAGTACGGTCGGTTGCTTTCGGCGCCTGGGTGCGCGCCGCCTCGCTCCACGAGCGCCGCGAGCGCATGGGCGTGTCGCATCTGCTCGAGCACATGGTGTTCAAGGGCACCCGCCAGCGCAGCGCGAAGGACAT
>JBOHTL010000581.1:0-2883 GCA_050733735.1 Gemmatimonadaceae bacterium | reverse complement strand
TCGATGAGCGCCGCCGACATTCATCCAACCGCGGTCGTCTCTCCGCGCGCCGAGCTCGCGGCGGGGGTGAAGGTCGGTCCCTTCGCGATCGTCGGCGACGGATGCGTGATCGCCGACGGATGCGTCGTCGGGCCGCACGCGGTGCTCGAGCGCAACGTGCATCTCGCGACGAACGTGCGGGTGGGCGTCGGATCCGTCCTCGGCGGCGATCCTCAGGACCTCAAGTTCCGCGGCGAGGAGACGACGGTCGAGATCGGCGAAGGAAGCACGGTCCGCGAGTACTCGACGATCAACCGTGGCACCGCCGCGTCGATGAAAACCTCGGTCGGTCGGCACTGCTTCATCATGTCGTACGTGCATCTGGCGCACGACTGTCACATCGGCGACGGCGTGATCATCTCGAACGCGACGCAGCTCGCGGGACACGTGACGGTCGAAGAGCGCGCGATCCTGTCGGGCGTATCCGCCGTGCACCAGTTCGCGCTCATCGGCCGCTACAGCTTCATCGGGGGCTGCTCGCGCGTGGCCAAGGACGTCCCGCCGTACGTGAAGGCCGTGGGGAACCCGGTGAAGCTGTACGGGCTCAACACCGTCGGCCTGCAGCGCAATGGCTTCTCCGAGGACGTGATCAAGGAGCTGAAGCGCGCGTACCGGCTGTTCTTCAAGTCGGAGCTGAACGTCTCCCAGGCCAGAGCACGCGCGGAGAGCGAGCTGCGGCACATACCGGAGGTCGAGGAATTCCTGAGGTTCTTCGAGCGCAGCGATCGCGGGGTCGTCATCTGAGCGTACGCATCGGAGTGGTGGGCGCCGGCGCACTCGGCTTTCATCACGTCCGCCTGCTGCGCGACCAGCGCGGCGCGACGTTCGCCGGCTTCTACGACTCGAATCCGGCGCAGCGGGCTCGCGTCGTCTCGGAGCTCCGCGTGCACGCGTACGATTCCCTGGAGTCATTGCTGGCGGCGGTGGACGCGGCGGTCGTCGTCGTTCCCACGAAGGCGCACCATGACGTGGCCAGGGCCGCCCTCGAGCGCGGCATCCACCTGCTGATCGAGAAGCCGATCACCGCGACACTGGATCAGGCCGACGAGCTGCTGGCGCTCGCGAGGCGAAACGGCGCGCTGCTGCAGATCGGTCACGTGGAGCGGTTCAATCGCGCGGTGCGCGCGGCCGCGCCCTTTCTCGACGCGCCGCGGTTCATCGAGAGCGAACGGCTGGCGCCGTTCCATCCCCGGGGCACGGACGTGGCTGTCGTGCTGGATCTCATGATCCACGACATCGACCTCGTGCACGCGCTGGTGCAGGGTCGCGTGGCCGACGTACGCGCCGTCGGCGTCGGCGTCCTGACGCAGGTGGACATGACCAACGCCTGGCTCGCCTTCGAGAACGGCGCGGTGGCCAACATCAAGGCGAGCCGGGTCGCGCGCGACAAGCTGCGGAAGCTCCGCATCTTCCAGCGCAACGGATACTTCTCCCTCGACCTGGGCGCCGGGTCGGGCGAGTTCTACCGGCTGCGTCGCGACATCGACGTCGCGGAGCTGGCAAAGAGCTCACAGTCGATCGAGAAGTTCGTCGAGCGCATCAAGCTCAAGGCGCCGGAGGGCGAGCCGCTGCGCCTCGAGCACGAGAGTTTTCTCGATGCCATCCAGGGCAGGGCTCCCGTCGTCGTCACCGGCGAGGACGGCCGCGACGCGCTGGCCGTCGCCATGCGCATCGTGAGCGAGATCGAAAAGACCCTGCCGCTGATGCATGGCCTGGCCGCCATGACCTCGTCGCACCCTTCTTCGAGCTGACCTGTCGTGCGTGAGATCCTGTTCGTCGCCGGCGAGCCGTCCGGCGACCTGCACGCCTCGAGCGTCGCGCGCGAGATCGTGGCGCTCGGCGCGGAGTTCCGCATGCGCGGTGTCGGCGGAGACCTGATGCATTCGGCGGGTGTGCACCTCGACGAGCACATCCGCGGCCTCGCGGTGCTGGGGCTGGTCGAGGTGCTGCGACATCTGCCGAAGCACTGGGGCATGTTGCGCGACGTGCGACAGCGGCTGGATTCGGGGTCAGTGGCGCTCGTCGTGCTGGTCGACTATCCCGGCTTCAACATGCGGGTCGCCGAAGCGGCGGCGCTGGCGGGTGTTCCGGTGCTCTATTACATCGTGCCGCAGGTCTGGGCGTGGGGCACGAAGCGGCTCGAGAAGCTGGCAGAGTGGGTGAAGAAAGCCGCGGTGATTCTGCCCTTCGAGGAGAAGCTGCTTCGCGACCACGGCATCGACGCGACGTTCGTCGGACACCCGCTCCTGGACAGGGCGGCGGGAGCGCCCGATCGCGCGGCATCGCGCCGCCAGCTCCGGCTTGCGGACGACACCCGCATGCTCGCGTTGTTCCCCGGGAGCCGTGCGCAGGAGATCGCCAGACACCTCGATCCCTTCGTCGAGACGGCGATGCTGTTACGCAAGGAGGACCCGGAGCTGCAGGTGGTGGTGAGCGCGGCGCCACACGTGGTGATCGACACCAGACGCTGCCCCTTCACGATCGTGCGCGATTCGTCGTTCGCCATCCTGCGCGCGGCCGACGCGGCCCTATGCAAGAGTGGGACGACGACCCTGGAGGCATCGGTGGCCGGATGTCCGCACGTCGTCGCATACCGCACGCATCCCATCACGTACGCCGCGGCGCGCCGCCTCGTGAAGATTCCCTACATCGGGCTGGTGAACGTCGTCGGCGGGCGCGAAGTGGCGCGCGAGTTCATCCAGGCGGCGTTGCGGCCCGACCACGTCGCCGCGGCCCTCCGACCGCTGCTCGACCGTGACAGCGCGCCGCGCGCGCGAATGCTCTCCGATCTGGACGGGGTGCGGCGCGCCCTGGGCGAGCCGGGCGCGGCGCGGCGCGTGGCGA
>JBOHTL010000580.1:0-16002 GCA_050733735.1 Gemmatimonadaceae bacterium | reverse complement strand
CGTTCACCCTCGGCGCGAGCGTACAGTTCTGATGCGAATCAACCTACCCATCCAGGTCTTTGACCGAGGGTCGAAAGTATGATGACACGCTTCCTTTCATCGTTCAGCCGGGTGCGGCGGGCACTGTTGATCGTGCTGGCGCCGGCGCTCGTCAACGGCTGCACCGAGTTGACGGAAGTACCGAAGGACGCACTCACCCCTGAAAACGCCTTCAAGACCGAGGAAGAGATCCTGGCGGGTGTGGCCTCCGTGTATGCCGGCCTGCGTGGCATGATGTGGGGCTACTACAACATCAGCGAGATCTCGACCGACGAGCTGGTCGTGCCCACCCGAGGCAGCGACTGGTTCGACAACGGCCGCTGGCTCGAGATCCACCGGCAGGGGTGGGCGCCGAACAGCGGCTCCGCGCTCGACGACATGAACGGGATGTGGAACGACCTGTTCAGCGGCGTCGCGAAAGCGAACCTGATGATCAGCGTGATGGAACAGTCGACGAGCGCGCAGCGGGACGTCGTGATCGCCGAGCTGCGAACGCTGCGCGCCTGGTTCTACTACATGCTTCAGGACATGTTCGGCGGCGTTCCTCTCGTGACGACCACCGAGGTGCAACAGAATCCTCGCGCCACCCGCCAGGAGATCTACGACTTCATCGTGGCGGAGCTGAACGCGGCCCGCACCGAACTTCCCGCCTCGTGGCCGGCCAACCAGTATGGCCGCGTCACGGCCGGCGCGGCGGACGCGATCCTGGCGAGCCTGTACCTCAACGCCGGCGTCTTCACCAAGGGGACCGGCATCGATGCCACGGGCTACAACAGCTGCGCGGCGGTGGCTGGCGCGTGCCAGGCCGCGATCGATGCGGCGAATCGCGTGATCAATTCCGGCGAGTACAACATGGCCGGGCCCTGGGAGGGCAACTTCTCGACGAGCAACGAAGGATCTGAAGAGAACATCTTCGTGCTCGCGCACGCCGCGCAGCCGGGACTCGGCATGAGCATCCAGATGCGCGGACTGCACTACAACCAGCTCGTGCCGTCGCCATGGAACGGCTTCGCCATGCTGGCCGACACCTACAATTCGTTCAGTGCCGCTGATGCGCGGCGCGACGTGATTCTCATCGGCCAGCAGTTCAGCTACAACACCGGCGAGGCCGTCGAGGACCGCAACGGGGCGCCGCTGATCTTCACCGACACGATCGCGAACATCGAGTCCGCTTCGGAAGCCGAGGGACCGCGGCTCATGAAGTTCCCGCCGCTTCCCGGCGCCCCAGCGGGCGACGCGCACCCGAACGACTTCACCTTTTTCCGGCTCGCCGAGATGTACCTGATCCGCGCGGAAGCATCGTTCGAGCTCGGAACGGGAACGCCGCTCGCGGACATCAACTTCGTACGCGAACGGCATTTCAACCCCGATCAGCCGATCGCCGTGGTGACCCGCGATGCGATCCTCGACGAGCGTCTGTTCGAGCTCGCCGGCGAAGCCAAGCGTCGCCAGGATCTGATTCGCTTCGGAATGTTCACGGCGCAGCGCGAGAGCTGCCAGGGGACGGATCCGGATTGCATCAAGCCCGCGCGGCCGGCTCACATCGTACTGATGCCCATTCCGCAGACGCAGATCCAGAACAACCCTCTGTTGACTCAGAATCCGGGCTACTGATCGTCGATGGCGTTCCAGGCAGCACTACGAAGCCTGCCGCGGTTCTGGGCAGGCTTCGTCATTTTCGTCAGCCTCGCGGCGTGCGGTGGACAGGAGGAGGCGTCAGCCGTCGTCCAGATGGGGGACGCCGCTGACCGCAGCCGGCTTTTCACGCTGATGCCATCGTCTCACACCGGCGTGACGTTTGCGAACCGTCTGCGCGATACGGACGAGATGAACGTGTTCGCGTATCGGAACTATTACAACGGCGGCGGCGCCGCGCTCGGCGATCTCACCGGCGACGGGCTTCCGGAGCTCGTTCTGACCGCCAATCAGGACGGCCCTCGCCTCTACCTCAACCGCGGCGAGTTCCGCTTCAGCGACGTCACCAGGGCGTCAGGGCTGCGTTCTGAGAGTGGCTCCTGGACGACCGGGGTGGCATTCGCCGACGTGAACGGCGACGGCCGTCTGGACCTGTATGTCTGCAAGGCCGGACCCCTGTCCCCAGAGGAGCGCGGCAACGAGCTCTGGCTCAATGAGGGCATCGACGACGACAGCGTTCCGACCTTTCGGGAAGTCGGGGAAGACTACGGGGTAGCCGATCAGGGCTACGCGATCCACGCCGCCTTTCTCGACCACGACCGCGACGGGGATCTCGACCTGTTCGTGATCAACAACTCGCCGAGTCCGGTGAGCAGCTTCCCGCTGAAGAATGTCCGCGACGAGCGGCATCCGCACGGCGGCGCGAAGCTCTTCCGAAACGACGGCGCCAAATTCACCGACGTGAGCGCCGGCGCGGGGATCCACAGTCCCGAGATCGCGTTCGCGCTCGGCGTGGCCGTGTCGGATGTGAACCGCGACGGCTGGCCCGACGTGTACGTCGCCAACGACTTCTTCGAGCGCGACTACCTGTATGTCAATCGCGGCGACGGGACCTTCGGCGAAGCACTCGACCGGCAGATGCCGGTGATCAGCTACTTCTCCATGGGCCTCGACATCGCGGACGTGGACAACGACGGCTGGCCCGACGTCTATACCACCGACATGCTGCCGGAGGACGAGCACCGCTTCAAGACGACGACGCTCTTCGAAGGATGGGATGTCTATCAGACGAAGGTGAAGAACGGATTCCATCACCAGCTGATGCGCAACATGCTGCAGCGCAACAATCGCGATGGCACGTTCACGGACATCGGCGAGATCGCCGGCGTGGCGCGCACCGACTGGAGCTGGAGCGCGCTGATCGCGGATCTGGATCTCGATGGCCTGAAGGACATCTTCGTGACCAACGGACTCGCGAAGGACATCACCTCGCAGGACTACGTGGCGTTTCTCGGCAGCGAGCACACCATGCGCGAGGTGACGAACGACGGCCGGTCGAGCGCCGACTTCGGGAAGCTCATGGATGCCATGACGTCGACGCCGCTCCCGAACTACGCGTTCCGCAACAACGGACCGTCCAGGGCCTTCACGAGCCAGGCGGAGACGTGGGGGCTGGCGACCCCCAGTTTCTCGAATGGAGCGGTGTACGGCGACCTGGATGGCGACGGGGCGCTGGATCTGGTCGTGAACAACGTCAATCAGTCCGCGTTCGTGTATCGCAACAACGCGCGCACCCTGAAAGAAGAGAACGGCTTCCTGCGCGTGCGTCTGGTGGGAGAAGGCACAAACCGGTTCGCAATCGGCGCGCGCGTGACCCTCTTCGCCGGCGGATCGACGCAGATGCAGGAGCTGTTTCCCTCGCGCGGCTACCAGTCGAGCGTGGATTACACCCTGGTGTTCGGGATGGGGACGGCGCCCCGGGTGGATTCAGTGGTCGTCGACTGGCCGGACGGCCGAACGAGTGTCACGACAGGCGCGTCGCGGAACACGACGCTCGTCGTCGCGCAACAAGATGCAAGGGCAGCCCTGAAACGTTCAAACCCTGAAACGCTGAAACCGTTCTTGCTCCTTGTCGACTCTCTCCCGTTCGCGCATCGCGAGAATCGCTTTGTGGATTTCGATCGAGAGCGGCTCATTCCGAAGATGCTGTCGATCGAGGGTCCCGCATTCGCCGTCGCTGACGTGAACGGCGACGGACTGGACGATGTCTACGTCGGAGGCGCCAAGAGCCAGGCCGGGCAGATTCTCCTGCAGCAACGCAATGGCAGTTTCATCCCTGCCGGCACTGCGAGCTTTGCGAGCGACGCGATCTCCGAAGACGTTGGCGCCGCCTTCTTCGACGCCGATGGCGACGGGGACCGCGACCTGTACGTCGTGAGCGGTGGGAACGAATACTCCGATCGCGCGCCGGCGCTGCAGGATCGGCTCTATCTGAATGACGGGCGCGGCGCGTTCACCAGGGCCGAGGGACGCCTGCCCACCGAGTTCGTGAGCGGATCGCGCGTCGTTCCGGCGGATTACGACAGCGACGGTGACATGGACTTGTTCGTCGGCGGGCGCGTTGTCCCGTGGCGGTACGGAACCAACCCGCGCAGCATGCTGCTGCGCAACGACCGCGGTCGATTCACGGACGTGGCTGCGCAGCTGGCGCCGTCCCTGGTTGACGCCGGCATGGTGACCGACGCCGCGTGGCTGGACATCGACGGTGATCGGCGGCTGGACCTCGTCGTCGTCGGCGAGTGGATGCCGGTCACCCTGTTCCGCAACGCGGGCGGCGGCCGCATGGAGCCGCTGACGGTGCGTGGATTGGAAATGAGCAGTGGGTGGTGGAATCGCGTCGTTGCAGCCGACATCACCGGCGACGGCCACGTCGATCTGATACTGGGCAACCTCGGTCTCAACTCACGACTCTCCGCCACGCCGGATCGTCCCGCGCGAATGCACGTCAGCGATTTCGACCGGAATGGCTTCGTCGAACAGGTCGTCTCGATGTACAACGACAGCGTGAGCTACCCGATTCCTCTGCGCGACGAGCTGCTCCAGGCGCTGCCGCCACTGCGATCGAGGTTTCCGAAGTACGAGGACTACGCCCTGGCGACCGTGACCGACATTTTCTCCGCGGACGAGCTGAAGAACGCCATCGTGCGAGAGGCACACACCTTCGCCAGCTCGGTGGCGCGCAACAACGGCGACGGGTCGTTCACGCTGGTGCCGCTCCCATTTGAAGCACAGATCGCTCCGGTGTACGCCATCCTCGCGGACGACATCGACGGAGACCGCCGCGTCGACCTGCTGCTCGCCGGAAGCTTCGACGGCTTCAAGCCAGAGATGGGCCGGATGAGCTCAGGACGCGGGCTGCTGCTGCGGGGCGACGGCACGGGCGGCTTCCTCCCGGTCCATACGACGACGAGCGGCTTCGTGGTCGATGGGCAGGCACGCGACATCGCACGGCTGCGGACAGCGTCCGGAGTGCGCTACGTGATTCCCAGAAACGACGACCGTCCGGTGGTGTTCACGCGGACGGCGCGCAACTAGTCCTGTTTTGCCTTCTTGGTCTTGATGACGATGACGCCGTTGGCGCCGCGCGCGCCGTACATCGCGGTATCGGTGGGATCTTTGAGCACCCGAATCGATTCGATGTCGTGCGGGTTGATCCCTGACAACGATCCCCCTGGTCCGGCGGCGATGGGCATGCCGTCGAGGACGTACAGCGGCTCGTTGTTGCCGTGGAGCGACGTCACGCCGCGGATGCGCACCGCGATGCCGCCGTCGGGTGCGCGTCTCACGACCACGCCGGCAACGCGCCCTTCCAGAATCTTCTCGATGGACTCGGTCGGTGGAGTCTGCTCGATCTGCTCCGCCGTCACCGTCGCCGTGGTGGCCGCACTCGGCGATGCGGGGCGCGAGGGCGTTGGCGCTGTTTCGGGTTGTGACGAACCGCCGCAAGCCACAACCGCCGACGCCACGACTACGTTGAGCAGCGCTCGAGATGCACGCGTGGACATGTAACCTTCCCTGTACGATGTACGGATTTCGCTGCGTCGTTCGCCTCCAGCATAATGCGGTCTGGAGGGCTCGATCGCAAACGTCGCCCCCGGGATGTCGACTCTGGAGAGAGCCATGATGTATACACGAACGTCCATTCGACGGTACTCGCTCGCGGTCGTCGCGTCGATCGCCTTCAGCTCGGCCGGGTCCCAGGAGATCCATCGCGTCACTTCGCCCGACGGCAGGAACGTGGTCGAGGTGGGGATTCGCGAAGGCCACCTGTATTACGCCGTCCAGCGTTCCGGCCGGAACATCATCATGCCGTCGATGCTGGGGTTCGAGTTCCGCGGCCAGCCGCCCCTCCGCGACAGCCTTCGGTTCGACGGCTTCACGCGACTTTCTCGCGATACCACCTGGACGCAGCCGTGGGGCGAGGTCGCCCGCGTTCGGGACAACCACCGCGAGCTTCATGTGGACGTCGTCGAGACGGGTGGGCTGCGGCGCAGATTCGGCGTCACCTTTCGCGTCTTCGACGACGGCGTCGGCTTCCGCTACCAGCTTCCGGATCAGGCGAACCTGCGGGAGTTCGAGATCATGGACGAGCTCACGCAGTTCTCGATGGCCGACGACGCGCGCGCCTGGTGGATTCCGTCGGATCGGGCGCGCCTGGACCGCTCGGAGATGCTGTATTCATCGTCGCCGGTGAGCCTTCTCGATAGCGTGCAAACACCGCTCACCATGGAAACGCGCGATCGGCGCACCTTCATCGTGATTCACGAGGCGAATCTCGTGAACTACGCGCGCATGTTTCTCGCCGGCGGACGCATGGAGAATCGAACGTTGCGCGCGGCGCTCGCTCCGCTGGCGGGCGGCGTAAAGGTTCGCGGGCGTACGCCGTTCACGACACCCTGGCGCACCATTCAGCTGGCGGATCGCGCCGAGGATCTTGCGCCGAGCGTGATCGGGTTGAACCTGAACCCGCCGAGTGCGATCGCGAATACCGATTGGATCCAGCCGATGAAGTACATCGGCATCTGGTGGGGGATGCACATCAACACCATGACCTGGAGCTCCGGTTCGAAGCACGGCGCGACGACGGCGAACATGCGCCGCTATATCGATTTCGCCGCCGCGAATGGCATCGGTGGCGTGCTCGTGGAGGGGTGGAACACGGGCTGGGACGGCGACTGGATCGCCAACCGCAACGCCTTTTCGTTCACACAGCCGTATCCCGACTTCGATCTGCCAGCGCTGGCCGCCTATGCCAGGCAGAAGGGCGTGAAGATCATCATGCACAACGAGACCTCGGGAGGAATCCAGAACTACGAGCGGCAGATCGACAGCGCCTTCGCGCTGTATCGCTCACTGGGCATCGACGCGCTCAAGACCGGCTACGTGACGGATACCACCAGCGAGGGACATTCGCACTACTCGCAGTACATGGTGAACCACTATCGCCGGGTGGTCGAGAAGGCGGCGCAGTACGGCATCATGCTCGACGTCCACGAGCCGATGCACGACACGGGCGAGCGCCGCACCTGGCCGAACATGATGACGCGGGAGGGCGCGCGCGGCATGGAGTACAACGCGTGGGGCGGGGAAGGTGGCAACCCGCCGGAGCATGAGACGATCCTGTTCTTCACGCGCCTGCTTGCGGGCCCGATGGACTACACCCCCGGGATCTTCGACATCCTGATCGAGCGCGGCACGGGCCGTCCCCGGCGCCCTGAGGAATCGCGGATCCGTACGACCCTGGCGAAGCAGCTGGCCCTGTATGTGACGCTGTACTCGCCGCTGCAGATGGCGGCAGACCTGCCGGAGAACTACCAGGGGAAGCCAGCCTTTCAGTTCATCCGTGATGTCGCCGTTGACTGGGACACGACGCGCGTGATCCACGGCCGCATCGGTGACTATGTGGTCGTGGCGCGCAAGAAGAGGGGTTCACCCGAGTGGTTCATCGGCGCGATGACCGATGAGGAGAGCCGCACGTTCGACGTGCCCTTGTCGTTCCTTCCCGCCGGCCGTTCGTACGTGGCCGAGATCTACGCCGACGGGCCGACCGCACACTGGCTCGACAATCCGCTGCCGGTCACCATCACGCGCCAGAATGTCACCTCCGCGTCCAGTCTTCGCGTGAGAATGGCACCCGGTGGTGGGCAGGCCGTCCGGCTCCGGCCGGCCTCGCCGTAGATCCAACAGCAGGATCCGAATTCTCCGAATGAATCCGAATGCATTGTTGCGGGCGAGGGACCCGTTGCGCGCGAGCAGTTCACCCCAATGCGTTTGACTGTGCCGGGAGCGAGTGGAGCAGAATCGCGCACTGAACGATTCGGATTCATTCGGAGAATTCGGATCATTGCAGTTCCATTGTGCGCAGCGATGCTCGCGTGCTCGACGGAGGGGGTGAAAGGGCCGGCTCTATTCGAGAGCCTGTCCGCCGAGCGAACCGGAATCCATTTCGAGAACCGATTGCCTGAGGACACCAGCTTCAACATCCTCAACAATCTCTACTACTACAACGGCGGCGGCGTCGCGGCCGGTGACGTCAACAGTGACGGCCTCCCGGACCTGTACTTCACCTCAAACCGCGAGCCGGATCGGCTCTACCTCAACCGGGGAGATTTCCGGTTCGAGGATGTGACTGAGCGCGCCGGTGTGGGGAATGAGCCCGGATGGACGACCGGCGTGACCATGGCCGACGTGAACGGAGACGGTCATCTCGACATTTACGTCTCGGGCGTCAAGTACCGCTCGATGGACGGACGCAATGTCCTCTACATCAACGACGGCGACGGCACCTTTACCGAGCGCACGAAAGAGTTCGGTCTCGAGCACGAGGGCTATTCCACTCAGGCGCTGTTCTTCGACTACGACAATGACGGCGACCTGGACATGTACCTGCTCAACTACTCGGTGCACGGCGAGCGGGGGCCGTCGAGTGCCCCGCAGCGCTCCCCGCGACATCCGCGAGCCGGCGATCGCCTTTTCAGGAACGACAGTAATCGTTTCAGCGACGTCAGCGAGCGCGCCGGCATATACGGCGGCGTGGAGGGCTACGGACTGGGCGTGGTCGCCAGCGACTTCGACATGGATGGGTGCATCGATCTGTTCGTCGCCAACGATTTCCAGGAGAACGACTTCCTCTACCTCAACAACTGCGACGGCAGCTTCACCGAGTCGATCGCCAGCGCCACGCGGCACACGAGCCGCTTCTCCATGGGCGTGGATGCCGCCGACTTCAACAACGATCTGCGCCCCGATCTCATGGTGCTCGACATGCTCCCCGAGCGCGACGAGATCCTGAAAACGGCCGCGACGTCGGAACCGTTCGAGCTGTTCGATGCCAGAGTGAAGGCGGGCTACCACCCTCAGTACTCACGCAACACCCTTCAGCTCAATCGGGGGGGAACGCTGTTCAGTGACATCGGCTATCTCGCAGGCGTGTCCGCCACAGACTGGAGCTGGAGCGCGCTCTTTGCCGATTTCGACAACGACGGACTGAAGGATCTGTTCGTGACGAATGGCATCTACCGCCGGCCGAACGATCTCGATTATCTGACGTACGTCGTCCAGCCGGGAGTCCAACGCTCGCTGTCGGACACGATCAGGAGCGCCAATCTCGCGCTTCTCGAGCGGATGCCACAGGTGCCGCTGTCGAACTACCTGTTTCGCAACGCCGGCGATCTCACCTTCACCAATGTCGCCGAACCGTGGGGACTCGGCGAGCCGGGATTCTCCAACGGCGCCGCGTTTGCGGACCTCGACAATGACGGCGCGCTCGACCTCGTCGTGAACAACGTCAACGGTCCTGCTTCGATCTATCGTAATCGCGCGCGCGACGTCGCGGGAAACCACTTTCTCGTGGTGCAGCTGCGGGGTGCAAAGGGGAACACATCGGGGATCGGCGCAAAGGTCGTCGTACAGCATGGTGCGAAGCGACAGCTCGTCGAGCAGATGCCGACGCGCGGCTTCCAGTCCTCCGTCGATCACCGTTTGCATTTTGGCATGGGCGCGGATGCCTTCGCGGATACGGTGACGGTCGTCTGGCCCGACGGGCGCGCGGAGATTCGCGCCAACGTGGGTGCGGACACCATGTTGGTGTTCGACCACGCCGCAGCCTCTGCTGGGCCACCAGCGGCACTGCTTCGCACAGATTCAGCAGGCTCGCTCTTCAACGACGTCACGTCGTCTTCTGGACTCGACTTCCGGCATCGCGAGATCGACTTCTTCGACCACCGCCGCGAGCCGTTGATGCCGCATCTACTGTCGCGCGAAGGGCCCGCGTTGGCGGTGGCAGACGTGAACGGAGATGGCCGCGAGGACATCTTCGTTGGCGGCGCCAAGTGGCAGCCGGCCGCCCTGTACCTCCAGACGAGCGCAGGCTCCTTTCAGCGGACCCTGTCCAGCGCGTTTCGCGCTGACAGTCTCGCCGAGGACGTGGACGCCGCTTTTTTCGACGCAGATGGGGACGGAGATCGCGACTTGTATGTCGTGAGCGCGGGGAACGAGTTCTGGGGAAATGCAGAAGCGCTTCGCGATCGCCTTTATCTGAACGACGGCCGCGGCAGCTTCACGCGCGCGCGCGGCGCCCTGCCTGACGTCTTCGAGAACGGCAGCTGCGTTGCTGCCGCGGACTACGACAACGACGGGGACTTCGATCTGTTCGTGGGGAGCCGGGTCACCGCGCGGCAGTACGGCGTCATTCCACGCAGCTACGTGCTCGAGAACGACGGTCTCGGCAATTTTCGCGACGCGGGATTGCCCGTCGCGCAGGTGGGAATGGTTTCTGACGCGGCATGGGCAGACCTGGATGGCGATGGCCGGCCCGAGCTCGTCGTGGTCGGCGAGTGGATGCCGGTTCGCGTATTCGGCTGGCGGGAAGGCGGGGAGGCGACGCGGCGATCGGCAATGATCGAGGATCGAACCGACTCGTTCGGCTTCAAGGGGACGGAAGGATGGTGGAACAGCGTCACGGCGTCGGACCTGGACGGCGACGGTGACACGGATCTCGTCATTGGCAATCTTGGCCTGAACTCGTATATCAAGGCTGCGCCAAACGAGCCGGCGCGCCTCTACGTCCATGATTTCGGGCAGACCGGCACGCTCAAGCAGATCCTCACCACGTACAGAAACGGCGTGAGCCTTCCACTCGCGGGGCGCGACGACATCACGGCAAACATTCCGGCGACGCGGGCACAGTTCCCGACCTACGCCAGCTACGCCGGCAAGCGCCTCGCGGATATCGTCCCGGCAGCGGAGCTGCGCGCGGCGACGGTGTTCGAGGCGAAGACCTTCGCCACGTCGGTCGCCATCAACAACGGCGACGGCACCTTTCAAGTGCGGCCGCTGCCGGTGGAGGCGCAGTTCGCGCCGGTCTACGCCGCTCTTGCGAGCGACTTCGATGGCGACGGCAGAGTCGATGTGCTGCTCGGGGGAAACTTCTCCGGCGTCACCCCGGCGCGCGGGCATTACGACGCCAGCTACGGTCTGCTGCTCCGTGGCAATGGGGCGGGCGGCTTCACAGCCATGGACATGCAGCGAAGCGGGATCCGAATCGCTGGCGAAGTTCGCGATCTCGATCTGGTGCAGGTGAGCGGCCGTTCAGCGGTGGCGGTCGCGCGTAACGATGACGGCATGCTCGTCCTCGAATTGCGGAGCTCTTCCCGCTCCCATTCCACCACTAACGACAGGCGAGGCCCACGGTGACCAGCTTGCTCAACTCGTTGGACTGGGCAGTCATCATCTTCTATTTCCTGCTGACGTTCGGCGTCGCGATCTGGGCATGGTGGCGCGACCGTGCATCCGCGGGAACGTCCCAGGATTACTTCCTGGCGGGACGTGACGCAGGCTGGTTCCTCGTGGGTGGATCGCTCTTCGCGTCGAACATCGGTTCCGAGCACCTCGTCGGGCTCGCGGGCACCGGCGCGGCGAGCGGCGTCGCGGTGGCCCAGTTCGAGATCCTCGCGTCGCTGATCCTTCTCCTGCTCGGCTGGCTGTTCGTGCCGTTCTATCTCGCCAGCGGCGTATTCACCATGCCCGAGTTTCTCGAGCGGCGGTATTCCACGGGCGCGCGCTGGTACCTCGCGGTCATCTCGATCATCGCGTACGTGCTCACGAAGATCTCGGTGACGATCGCCGCGGGCGGGATCGTGTTCGAGGCGCTGATGGGGATCAACTTCTGGACGGGCGCCCTCATCGTCGTGATCGCGACAGGCATCTACACGATCTTCGGCGGTTTGCGCGCGGTGCTGTACACGGACCTGATGCAGATGTTCGTGCTCATCGGCGGCGCGATCGCCGTCACGTGGATCGGGTTGAATGAGCTGGGCGGCTGGGGCGAGATGGAGCGCCAGGCCGGTCCCGGGTTCATGGACCTGTGGAAGCCGATGTCCGACCCGAACTTCCCCTGGACCGGCATTCTCTTCGGCGCGCCGATCCTTGGCGTCTGGTACTGGTGCACCGACCAGTTCATCGTCCAACGCACGCTGGCGGCGCGAAACGAAGACCACGCGCGTCGCGGTACGATCTTCGCCGGATTCCTGAAGATCCTGCCGCTGTTCATCTTCGTCGTGCCGGGAGTGATCGCCTACGCACTCTCGCAGTCGGGCCGTATTCAGCTGGCCGCACCGGACCAGGCGCTGCCTACGATGGTTGCGACGCTTCTTCCGGCCGGCATCCGCGGGCTCGTCGTCGCCGGCCTCATGGCGGCGCTCATGAGCTCCCTGTCGTCGGTGTTCAACTCGACGTCGACGCTCGTGACCATCGACGTGTACAAGAAGCTCAAGCCGCAGGCGACCGAGCGGCAGCTCGTGATCTTCGGACAGGCCATGACCGCGATCCTCGTGGGACTCGGCCTCCTGTGGATTCCCGTCATGGATCGCATCTCGGGACAGCTGTATCAGTATCTGCAGAGCGTCCAGGCCTATATCTCGCCGCCGATCGCCGCCGTCTTCCTCATCGGCATTCTCTGGAAACGCGTGAACGCGACCGGCGCCATGGCGGCGCTGATCTCCGGCTTCGTGCTCGGCGCGCTGCGTCTCGTCACGGAGCTGTCGCGGGAGAATCTCGATGGGTTGCTGCTTTCCTACGCGACGATGAACTTCCTGCACTTCGCGGTCTTTCTGTTCGTCGTCTGCTCGGTGATCCTGCTCGTCGTCAGCCTGGCGACGCCCGCGCCTGCAGCGGACAAGACCGCGGGCCTGACTTTCGAGACGAAGCGACCGGCGGAATCGACGTCGAATGCCGCATGGCGCGCAAAGGATCGCGTTCTCAGCATCGTGCTGGTCGTGTGCGTACTGGCGGTCTGGATCTATTTCCGCGGGTAATCGTATGGAGGCAGAGATCGCGACCGTCAGGTTGACGCGGAAACCACACGGAGGCCGCTGAAACGACGCTGAACAGCAGCTAGAATCAAAAACAAGCATCACTTCAGCTTTGTTTCCGCTGTCTCCGCGGCTGTTTCCGCGTTTACCTTCGGTCGAGATCCATCGGATCTGCAATGATGCGCGATTCCAGAGTTCTGGTTGTTCTCTCGCTGCTCGCGGCTGCGTGCCGCGCTCCGCTACCCGACGCGGCGCCGTCGCGACTGTACGAGCCTTCGCGTGATCTGGAACAGCTCTTTCACGACGTGCAGATGGCTCGCATCTATCCCGATGGGAAGACGTTCGTCGACGCGCGGCCGCGCGACGAGCCGTCGGCCATCGTGGCGCGATATCTCAGTGCCCGGTCGACGCCGGGGTTCGACCTGGCCGCTTTCGTCGAGCAGAACTTCGAGGCGCCGCGGCCGGTGGGTGGGGATTACCAGACCGACACGTCGCTCACCATGGAAGAGCATATTCGCGCGCTCTGGCCCGTGCTCACGCGTTCGGCCGATCATCCTGATCCACGTTCGTCGCTCATCCCGCTTCCGAATCCCTACGTCGTTCCCGGCGGACGCTTTCGCGAGGTCTACTACTGGGATTCGTACTTCACGATGCGCGGGCTCGTCGAGAGCGGCCGGACGGATCTCGTGCGCAGCATGCTCGACAACTTTGCGCATCTCATCCGAACGGTCGGACACATCCCGAATGGCAATCGCACGTACTACCTGAGTCGCAGCCAGCCGCCGTACTTCGCCGCCATGGTGGGCCTCTATGCGGGCGCGACCGACACGGCGCAAGCGCTGCGGTACCTCGACGCGCTGGAGCGCGAGCACGCGTTCTGGATGGCGGGGGCAGACTCACTGACGCCCGGTCAGGCGCATCGACGCGTGGTGCGGCTTCGCGATGGCAGTCTCCTCAACCGGTATTGGGACGATCGCGCCGAACCGAGGCCGGAATCGTATCGCGAGGACTTTACGCTTGCCCAGTCGGTCCCGGCCCCGGCGCGTCAGACGCTCTATCGCCATATCCGGGCGAGCGCCGAGAGCGGCTGGGACTTTTCGAGCCGCTGGATGCGCGATTCCACGGATCTGCGAACGCTGGAGACGACGGAGCTCGTGCCGGTCGATCTCAACAGCCTGTTGTATCATCTCGAGCGCACGATCGCCGCGTTTCGCGCGTTTCGCGGACAGGGTGGCGACGCCGAAGCCGCCCGCCGGTTTGGCGCGGCCGCGGTCTCGCGACGCCGCGCGCTGCTCGCCGTGTCGTTCGAGCCGGACTCCGGCTTCTTCTACGACTACCGCTGGCGCGCGAACGCAAGGGTGCTCGATAGGCCGACCCTCGCCGCGGCGGCTCCGCTGTACTTCGAGCTGGCGACGCCGGAACAGGCGCGGGCCGTCGCTGCGCGTCTCGACCGCGACTTCCTCGAGGATGGCGGTTTCGTGACCACCTTGATTCGATCGGGACAGCAGTGGGACGCGCCGAATGGCTGGCCGCCGCTGCAATGGCTCGCCATGGAAGGCGCTCGGCGCTACGGACGTGCGGACCTCGCCAACCGGGCGCGAGAGCGCTGGCTGCAGCTGAATCGCGCCGTGTACCAGCTGACTGGAAAGATGACGGAGAAATACGACGTCACGGACCTGAGTCGGCGCGCCGGCGGTGGCGAGTATCCCAACCAGGACGGCTTCGGATGGACGAACGGCGTCGCCCTGACACTCAGCGCGCGCCAGGCGGCGCAGCGCGATACAGTGCCGGCGCGCATTCCCTGAGTGCAATCGACACGCACGTGTCTCCGGACGCGGACAATGTGATGGCAGTCACGTCTTAACGGTTTCGAATGCGACGACGTCGAATCGGACAGTCGCGGGTACCACACCGCATCCACCGACTTCACGCAAGGAGAGAAACCGTGAGATCAGCCAGATTCATTCCGCTCTGCGCCGTGCTCGCGCTGGCCGCCTGCGAAAGCACCGCACCCTCAGCGTCGCTCGTGAGCGATGACGCCATCGAGGCGGACGTGTTGGCGTCTGCCGGCGAGGCAATCGCCTCTGCGCTCGAATCCATGGCGGGCAACGAAGCCGCGTCCGCCCTTCCGGGATCGAACGTCCGTGCCGACTATCCCGCGCTGACGAGCAGCTCGTTCGATCTGGAGCGTTCGCGCACCTGCTACGACGCCGGCGATGCAGTGGTCGATGGATGTGCGCCACTGTCGGTGGTACGGAAAGTCGTCACCCTACTGACCCTGGACGGAAGCCGCAGCGGCTCACACGTCACGCGTCGGGGCGTTGAGGTGGACTGGTCCGGCGCCGTGCATCGCACGCTCAATGACACCGTGATTCGCAACTTCACGGGTGACACGGAGGTCTCACGGACACACTCGGCGCTGGTCACCGGGCACGACACGTCCACGTTCTCCGGTGAATCATTCAGTCGTATCATGAGCGAGGCGACGATCGATTCCGTGAACGGGGTCACCTGGAACGTCCCGCGCGCCAACAACCCATTCCCTGTGTCGGGCTCGCTCGTGCGCGTCGATTCATTGCATGTCATCGCGACGCGCGAAGGAGAGACTCGTGAACGCGAGGTGGTCTGGACCATCCGCGTCATCTTCCCCGCGGACGCCCAGGGGAATGTTGTGTTGCAGGTGAATGACAAGACCTGCAACCTGAATCTCGTCACAAGAGCAGTATCGAATTGTCAGTAAGACTGGGACTGCGGACGTGACTGCGGACGTGACTGCGGATGCACTATGTGGTTCGTCCGCCGTTACGTCCGCTGTTACGTCCGCCGTCAATTAGTTAGTTGCCCGTACCGTATGTCTGCTGTATTGCCACGACCGCCGCGCGCGCGAGAACGCTATGTCCCTCTGCACTGGGATGTACGCCGTCGAGGCTGATCCACTTGCCGTACGGCTCCGCTGAGGTCACATAGGCGTTCAGATCGAATGGAACGTCGTCCTTGGATCCGTTGTACAGCACGCCGAGCGCGAAATGGGCGTATCCGTTCTCCGCCGCGCTCGCGTCGCAATCGGCGTTCACCGTCACGTTGTAGGCTAAAAACGCTGCACGCTGGGAGGCGATCTCGGGCCCGGTGCGGATCGTGGGGAACTTGCGCAGATCAGCGCGGAGACTGACCAGCACCG
>JBOHTL010000579.1:0-3431 GCA_050733735.1 Gemmatimonadaceae bacterium | reverse complement strand
CGAGCACGATGCTGGTGTACACCACCGGGCAGGGCGCCCACGGATTCACGCTCGATCCGTCGATCGGCGAGTTCCTGCTCTCGCACCCCAACATCCGGACGCCAGTCACCGGCCGATACCTGTCGGTCAATGACGGATACGAGCAGCACTGGGATCCCGCGGTCAAGCACCTCATGCGCCGGTATCGCGCCCTCGAGGGTAATCGTGCCGCGCTGAACGTACGGTACGTGGGCTCGCTCGTCGCCGATTTCCATCGCAACCTGCTTGGCGGCGGCATCTTCTGCTATCCCGCGAATGCCAAGAAACCGAAGGGGAAGCTGCGGTTGATGTACGAGGCCAATCCGCTCGCCTTCATCGTCGAGCAGGCGGGCGGCGCGGCGATCGACGGTACCCAGCGTGTTCTCGACATCCAGCCCACCGAGCTGCACCAGCGCACCCCGCTGTACATCGGCTCCAAGCAGGAGGTGGACCTCGCGTCGCAGGTGCTCGCGGGGAGCTCCGAGCTGGTAGGCGCCTGACGGACCGCCGCTCTCCTTCCGGACTCCCCATCGCGCCCGTCTACCGTCCGGAGGACGGCGCGACCGACTACGCGCAGGACCTCGGCGACCCTGGACAGTTTCCGTTCACGCGTGGGGTTCAGCCGACGATGTACCGTGGCCGGCTCTGGACCATGCGACAGTACGCCGGCTTCGGTACCGCGCAGGAGACGAACCGGCGCTTCAGGCTCCTGCTCGATGCCGGACAGACCGGGTTGTCCGTGGCCTTCGATCTCCCCACGCAGATGGGGATCGACTCGGACGACAGCCGCGCGCAGGGAGAAGTCGGTCGCGTCGGCGTCGCGATCGACACGGTGGAAGACATGCACGTGCTCCTCGACGGCATCCCGCTCGACCGGGTATCGACGTCGATGACGATCAACGCGACGGCGGCCACGCTGCTCGCCATGTACGTCGTGGTCGCCGAAGAGCGGGGGATCGCGCGAGACGCGCTGAGCGGAACCATTCAGAACGACATTCTCAAGGAATACATCGCGCGCGGCACGTACATCTATCCGCCCGAACCCTCGCTCGCGCTGATCGCCGACACGTTTCGCTTCTGCGCCGCCGAGCTGCCGAACTGGAATCCGATCTCGATCAGCGGCTATCACATCCGCGAAGCGGGAGCGACCGCCGTGCAGGAGCTGGCATTCACGTTCTCGAATGCCATGGAATACGTGAAGTCGGCGGTGGACGCGGGGCTGCCGGTGGACACGTTCGCGCCCCGGCTCTCCTTCTTCTTCGCGGCCCACAACGACCTCTTCGAGGAAGCGGCCAAGTTCCGGGCCGCGCGGCGGATGTATGCGCGTTTGATGCGCGAGCGGTTCGGCGCGAGCGAAGCGAGCTGCCGCCTGCGGTTCCATACGCAGACGGGCGGCGTGACACTTCAGGCTCAGCAGCCGCTCAACAACGTGATTCGGGTGGCCGTACAGGCGCTGTCGGCGGTGCTGGGCGGAACCCAGTCGCTGCACACCAACGGTTACGACGAGGCCTTGGCGCTCCCCAGCGAGGAGGCGGCGACGTTGGCGCTGCGCACGCAACAGATCCTGGCGAACGAGTCGGGAACGGCGATGACTGCGGATCCGCTCGCCGGGAGCTACTACGTGGAGCATCTCACGTCGGAGCTGGAGCGCCGCGCGATGGAGCTCCTGCAGCGCGTCGACGAGCTCGGAGGCGCGGCGAAGGCGATCGCGGCGTCCTTCTTCCAGGAGGAGATCGGGCGCAGCGCGTACGAGCATCAGATGAGTGTCGAGCGCGGCGACACCGTGATCGTCGGAGTGAACCGGTTCACCGATGACCGGGAAAGGGCGGCGATGTCGACGCCCGACTACTCGAAGCTCGAGCGCGAGCAGATCGCGCGGTTGCGCGAGGTCAAGGCAAAACGTGAGAACAGCATGGCAACGGCAGCGCTCGAAAATCTCGGCAAGGTCGCAGACCGGACTGGCGCGAAAGGCAAACTGAAGCACGAGTCACTCGTCCCCGCGATCATCGACGCCGTGCGTGCCCGGGCGTCCGTCGGCGAGATCGCGAATGTGCTGCGGTCGGGTTGGGGAGTGTATCGTCCGGGAACGTCTCAATAGCATCTCGACCAGGCGCTCGACGCGGAAACGGCGGAACAAGCAGGAAACGACGCGGTCTCTGTCAGGGTCTGCTCTTCAGCGTTTCTTCCGTGTCCTCCGCGTGGTTTCCGCGTTCAACCGGTCGCTCGCGATCTGGAATGCGGGGAGCAGGACTCGCTCATCGGTCGCGGAACCAGCGCAGTATATTGCGGAGTTCGCGCCCCGCGATCCGAGGGCGGATCATGCCCAACACCGAACGTGCCGACATACGAGTTTCGCTGCCCGGATGGGCACGACTTCGAGCGATTCTACAAGACCATCAGCACTGCCCCGTCCGTGGTTGACTGCCCGGAGTGCGGGAAAGCTGCGTCCCGGCGGCTGTCGGGCGGCGGAGGCCTCGTATTCAAGGGATCGGGCTTCTATCTGACCGACTACGGCAAGAACGCGCACCGGAAGTCGGCCGCACCCGCCGAGACGAAGAAGGGCGAGACGAAGTCCGAAGGCGGCGGCGAATCTGGTGGCGGCAAGACCGAGAGCGCGCCCAAGGCAGAGTCGAATAAGGAATCGAAGCCAAGCGAGGCCCCGAAATCCGAGAGCCGCAAACCAAAACCCAGCACGAAGCCCAAGACAGAGTGAGCAATCAGGAAGACGAGCTGCGCGCCGAGATAACGCGAGCGGCGCGCGCGGTCGGCGCGCCCGAGGATTTCGAGGCCATCGTCGAGCGTCCGCGTGATCCGGCGTTCGGAGATTGGGCCACGAATGCCGCCATGGTGCTCGGCAAGCAGCTGCGCAGGAAGCCTCGCGAAATCGCCGAGGCCCTCATAGAGAAGCTCGACTTCGCGGCCGCCGGCCTGAGTGCCGCGGAGATCGCGGGTCCCGGGTTCATCAACTTCCGCGTCGCGACGGATACCATCGCCAAGGGACTCACGGCGCTCGTGGGGGCCGACGTGCGCTTCGGATTGTCGACCCGGGGCGCCAACCGCCCGGTGAACGTGGAGTTCGTCTCCGCCAATCCCACGGGACCGCTGCACGTGGGGCACGGACGGCAGGCGGCCATCGGCGACGCCATCGCCTCACTGCTGCAGCACACGGGCTGGGTAGTCACGCGCGAGTTCTACTACAACGATGGCGGCGCGCAGATCGACAACCTCGCCCTCAGCGTGCAGGCGCGCGTGCGCCAGCTGGATGGTCGCGACGCGGAGATCCCCGAGGGCGGATATCACGGCGAGTACATCAAGGATATCGCGCAGCGGTACGTGGAGACGTATCCGTCGGACCAGTTCGCGGAAGATCTCGACGTCGTTCGCCAGTTCGCCGTCAAGGAGCTGCGCAAGGA
>JBOHTL010000578.1:0-3419 GCA_050733735.1 Gemmatimonadaceae bacterium | reverse complement strand
CAACTTCCCAGGACCAGGTCCGCTGCGTGCGGTGTCGGCTGAAGCCCGCCTGGTGCAGCAGCTCGTCGATCACGGCGGGCGGGTGCAGATACGATCGAAACGCCGAGCCGCGAATGCGTTTGACCAGGTTTTCGATGACGATGGCCAGACGCACCGCGACTCTGTCTCGAGGGAAGACGGCGCCGTACATCCTGCGCGCCTTCCGCGCCGACGCCATGACGAGATTCGTCACGTCCGGATAGCAGCAGATGACGCGATCGAGGGTGACGACATCCGCCGCCGCGATGTCCGGCGCCAGCGCGACGAAGTCGCCCTGCACGAACTCGACGCGATCGTCATGGCCCAGTCGTTCGACTTCAGTGCGCGCCGCGCCGATGTAGTCGCGCGAGATGTCCACGTGCACCGCTCGTCGTGCTCCACGCTCCAGCAGCGCGTGATGAATCGCCCCGACTCCCGCGCCAATGTCCAACAGCTCTGCATCGGCAACGTCCTTTGCAACCAAGGCATCGATCAGCGCCCGGGTCGTCGGCAGCGGCCCGTCGCGACGGTATCGACGCAGCTCGTCGTCGGCTTCCTTGCGGTCGAACTGACCGGCGATCGCTTCACTGGAACAGCAGTTCGGCAATTTCAACCTCCTGGCCAATGAAACGCAGGCAGCCCCGGCGGTGTCAAACCAGCATCGCGCCCGACCCGTGAAACCCACGCGGCAGGAACCCGTATGCTAAGAAAACAGCACTGGACTGCCGTCCCGGACGAGGGCCGATGATCCGCATCAGCGTTCCCATCAGCATGGTCTGCGTGGTCCTGCTCGCGGGGACAACCCCCGCGACGGGCCGCGCGCAGACGACCAACCCGAACGCCGATTCGGCGATCGCGCGCAACACCACGCACGCAGCGGCGCCGGCTCTGCGCGCCGCGCGGCGCGATGGCGACGTGAGGATCGATGGACGGCTCGACGATCCCGCCTGGAAAGGTGCCGAACCAGTCACGGCGTTCCGGCAGCGCGACCCGAACGAGGGAGAGCCGGGGTCGCAGCGGACCGAAGCGCGGGTGCTGGTCGACGGCGAGGCGATCTACGTCGGGCTGCGCATGTTCGACACCGAGCCGCGGCTCATCCAGGCGCAGCTCGCGCGCCGCGACGAATCGGTGGAGGGCGACATCGCAGAGGTCTACCTCGACAGCTACCACGATCACCTCACCGGATACGTCTTCCGGCTCAGCGCCCTCGGTGCCAAGCGCGACGCGGCTTTGAGCGAGAGCTCACAGGATGAATCCTGGGATCCCGTCTGGGACGGCGCCGCGACCATCGACACCGAAGGATGGAGCGCCGAATTCCGCATCCCACTCTCGCAGCTGCGATACGACCCCGGCAGCGCGGACCATGTCTGGGGGATCCAGGTCATGAGGAAGATCGCGCGGAAGGGAGAAGTACAGGTCCTCTCCTTCACGCCGAAGACGGAGCAATCGGGAATCAACACCTACGGACATCTCACCGGACTCGGACGCCTCCCCGCCCCGCGGCAGATCGAGCTGGTGCCGTATGTCGTGGCCAAGAACGAGCACCCGACCGCGCCGCGCAACGACCCGTTCCGCAAGCGCAACGAGCTTGCTCCCGGGATGGGGCTCGACGTGAAGTACGGGATCACGAGCAACCTCACTCTCAACGCGACCTTCAACCCGGACTTCGGCCAGGTCGAGGTCGACCCGGCCGTCGTGAATCTCAGCGCGTTCGAGACGTTCTTCCCGGAGCGGCGCCCCTTCTTCGTGGAAGGCGCCAGCATCTTCGGCTTCGGCGCGATGCGCACGTTCAACTCGTCCAACGGATACAACTTCACGCACACGCGCCGCATCGGCCGCAGCCCGCAGCGCGGTCTCGGCGGCCCGAACTTCCAGTTCGTCGATGCGCCGCTCGAGACGACGATCGCCGGCGCCGCCAAGCTGACGGGACGAACGAAGGGCGGCTGGTCGATCGGACTTCTCGACGCGGTGACCATGCAAGAGGAAGCACGCTTCCGCACCGGACTCGGCGGCGACTCGAGCGCCGTGGTGGAGCCGGCGGCCAACTATTTCATCGGTCGGGTGAAGCGCGACCTGCGAGGCGGCAACAGCACCGTTGGCGTCGCGCTGAACATGGTGCATCGGTCGCTCGGCGACGATGCGCTCGATCCGCTGTTCCGGACGTCGGCATACGCGGCGGGTTTCGACTGGAACCACGCCTGGGCGAAGCGCGAATGGTCGTTCGACGGGGCGATTGTCATGACTCGCAACAACGGCAGTCCGGCGGCCATCGACGCGCTGCAGCTCTCTCCGGCACGCTACTACCAGCGGCCGGACCGTCGCAGCGACTTCCATCGTGATCCCACGCGCACGTCGCTGACCGGACACATGGCGGAAGCGTCGCTCGCGAAGCTGGCGGGAAAGCACTGGCGTTTCAGCCTCACCGCGCAGGACTACCATCCCGGCTTCGAGATCAACGAGATGGGATTCGAGTCGAGCGCCGACATGCGCGGTCTGGCGCCGCTCATCGGACATGTAGAGACGCAGCCGGGAAAGGTGTTCCGGTTCCGCGAGTCGTTCCTCTTCTGGAACCCGACGTGGAACTACGACGGCGACATGACCTTCAACGGCGTCGGGACGCTCACCTTCCTGCAGACGAAGAACTTCTGGGGGATCTTCGGGCGGCTCGACTGGCGGCCGCCGGTCATCGACGACCGACTCACGCGCGGCGGGCCGGTTGGTGTCATCCCCGCGCAGTTCGGCTGGGGGTTCGAGCTCACCTCCGACAGCCGGAAGAAGCACACCTTCGGCGTCTTCATCAATCGATTCGTGAGCAGCGGCGGCGGCTGGTCGCAGTTCTTCGGCCCGAACGTGGCGCTGAAGCCTTCGCCGGCGGTTCGCGTGCGGCTGTCGCCCACGTTCTTCAAGGCGCGGCGGCTGGCCCAGTACGTCACGACGCAGGCGGATGCCAACGCGGCCGACACGTACGGCGCGCGGTACGTCTTCTCCACCATCGCTCAGAACGAGCTGTCGATGCAGACGCGCGTCGACTGGACCTTCACGCCGCGTCTCTCGCTGCAGGTGTTCGCGCAGCCGTTGATCTCCTCGGGCGACTTCATGGACTTCAAGGAGCTCGCGCGACCGCGCCAGTTCAACTTCGACGTGTACGGCCGCGACATCGGCACGATCACGCGCGATCCCGCGACGGCGCAATACTCGGTGGATCCCGACGGGCTCGGCTCGTCCCCAACGTTCAACTTCAGGGACCCCGATTTCAATCAGCGCTTTCTGCGCGGCAACGCGTTGCTGCGCTGGGAGTATCGGCCGGGGTCAGTGCTCTTCTTCGTGTGGCAGCAGAGCCGGTTCGGGTCAATTCCGCAGGGGACGTTCGAGCCCGGGCGCGACATCGGTGAGCTATGGGC
>JBOHTL010000577.1:0-4972 GCA_050733735.1 Gemmatimonadaceae bacterium | reverse complement strand
CCCTGGAGTGGTGCGCGGCCGCGGCGCTGTCGCCAGTCAACAGAAATGCCCGCGTGGCTGCGCTCTCGAGCGCGATGGCGTTCTGAATACGGGTGACCTGGGCGCGTGCGGGTTCGGCGATGATCCCCACACGGGCGCGCAGCGTTCCAGTCCGATTCATGGTCAGCATCGGCAGCAAAGCCAGCGCTGACAGCGATATGAGTACCAGAGCCAGTGGCAGAACGGCACGTCGACCGGCAAACATGCCGGCGTTGCGTTCCTGGCTGGCGGGTTTGCGAGCGATCACGTGGCTGTTGAGGTTGGCTGCAACTCATGTCCTCCTTCATGAATGAGGCCTGACGCTTGCCGTCAGGCAATGCCCTGGGAAAAGCGGAATGCGTCTGCTGCAACTTGAAACGGTCCTGGTCGCGGACGATCTGACGGCGACGTCGGAATCCGCCCTGCGCACCGCCGCGGTGCTTCGCGACGGCAGCGGTGCATCGCTGCATGTCGTGCACGTGGCACCTGGCGGCGCCGACATCGCTGCGAGGAGCGGCATTCGCGCGGAATTTCTGCAGTCCTTCGCGGAGAACGCTGCGCGCGCGCGAGTCGGCACCGAATACACACCCCACGTGCTCTCCGGTTCCGTCACGGACGCCATCGGCACCCTCGCGGACGGCATCTCCGCCGACGTCATCATTACCGGCCGGCGTGGCCGCGGCGCGGTACCGACGGATCGGCCACTGGGCGGCACCGCGTTCAGCATCATTACCAGCTCACTGGTTCCGTGCCTCGCTGTCAGCGAGCCAATGACCATTCCCCTGAAGCGCGTGCTCGTGGCGATCGACTATTCGGAAGCATCACGCGGGGCATTGCTCGTCGGTCTCTCATGGGCCTCCGCGCTCCGTGTCCGGGATGGCGGCAACCCGTTGCTCACGGCGCTACACGTCCACTCGGACGACGGATCTTCGGACCGCGCGCGCTGGAAGCGGGAGGTCGATCATGAATTGGACATACTCCGGCGGGCCGCCGGTGACTGGGCTGGCGTCGAAGTGAGCGGCATGATGATCACGGCTGACGACGTGGTCAGCGCAATCACGCAGCAGGCGGCTTCCCAGGACGCCGAACTCCTGGTGCTCGGTACACGAGGCCGAAACCCGCAGAAAGACGCGCTCGGCTCCGTGTCAGCGGCAATGCTGGGGCGGGTGCAGGCCCCCGTTCTTCTCGTCCCGCCCGCAGTGTGGCGCGACTATGCCAGAGACATGGACTATCTCTGATTCCGCCGTGCCAGGTATCATCGGGTGGGCACGGTAAGCAGAAAAAGCGCGCCGCTCCTGGACTCGGGAAAGCCACCGACTCGTCATCATTCCACTGTCGGCAGCGCGCGGTCCAGCGCACGAGCGCGTGCTCGCGCATCAGCCAGGTTGAAGGTGCGCCACATGTTGTACACGAAACCCAGCGCGCCGAGCGCGAACAGCAGTCCACCTGTCGCGGTGATCGGCGCGCTGCGCGGACCGACATGAGGCTGCATGAAGAAGCCGACGATCATTCCAGCCAGGCCGCCGTTGGCGAGCCACCAGTGCGCGATGGCGAGCCTGCGGCTGTACAATGCGTGGCCGAAGAGCCGCGGGAGCAGCTGATATCCGACACCGAACACCATCATGGTGAGAAACCCGACCACGTTCATGTGCGCGTGCGCCGGTCGGTACGCGACCCACGGCGGATACGCGGCCATGACGAGGCCGAGGATGATGCCGAGCGCGAACCAGGCGAGGCTGGCGCGGATGAAGGCTTTGACGAACCAGTCCATGTCGAGAAACTACACTCACCGGCTCGCATCATTCCTTGTCGACGCTGGGCCGATTACGCTGTTGCATGAACATCCTCGTCCTCAACGTCGGCTCGTCGACGCTCAAGTTTCAGCTCATCGAGACCGGTAAGGAGGCGATCGCGAACGACAGCGATCGTCGTCTCGCCCGCGGCCAGATCGAGCGGATCGGCGGGGAAGCGATTCTGACGCTCGAGGCCGAAGGGAAAGTCGTCGTGCGCACGACGGCATCGCTGCGCGATCATGCCGCGGCCATCGAGCGCGTCATCGGGTGGATCACGAGCGAGGAATCGGGCGTGCCGATCGAGAGCGTCGCCGGCATCGAGGCCGTCGGGCATCGCGTGGTGCATGGTGGCGAGCGCTTCTCCCATTCCACGCGCATCGACGACGACGTGCGCCGGGCACTGGAGGACCTGATCGATCTCGCGCCTCTGCATAATCCGCACAATCTCCGCGGCATCGCCGCCACTCGCGCGGTGCTCGGCCCCGGAATCCCGCAGGTGGCGGTTTTCGATACGGCTTTTCATCAGACACTGCCCGAAGTCGCGTATCTCTACGCGATCCCGTACCAGCTGTATCGACGCTATCGCGTTCGTCGCTACGGCTTCCACGGCACGTCGCATCGCTATGTCGCCTACCGCTACCGCCAGCTCACGGGCACGAAACGCGAGGCGACGAAGATCATCACCGTGCATCTCGGCAACGGCGCATCGGCGTGCGCGATCGTAGGAGGTGAGTCCATGGACACCTCCATGGGATTCACGCCGCTCGAAGGCCTCGTGATGGGCACCCGCTCCGGCGACCTCGATCCCGCGATCGTCGATTTCGTCGCGGAAAAGGAAGGACACAGCCTGCGCGACGTCGAAACGCTGCTCAACAAGCAGTCAGGGCTGCTCGGCGTCTCAGGTCTCACGCCCGACATGCGCGAACTGCTGGCGGAGGAGCAGGAGCACGACGACCGCCGCGCGCGCCTGGCGATCGATCTCTTCTGCTATCGCGCGAAGAAGTACCTTGGCGCCTATCTCGCGGCCATCAACGGCGCGAGCGCGATCGTCTTCACCGGCGGCATCGGCGAGAACTCGGCGGACGTGCGCGCGCGAATCTGCGCGGACCTGGACTGGCTTGGCATCGCGCTCGATGACACACGCAATGTCGCCACGACGGAGGGGAAGGAAGGGCGCATCGATCGCGACGGCTCGCGCGTGCAGCTGTGGGTCATCCCGACCGACGAGGAGCTGCTCATCGCGCGCGATACGTGGCGCGTGGTGACCGGGGCCGAGATGCGATACTAAATGTTTCAGCGTTTCAGGGGTTCAACGTTTCAACATCGTTAAAAACGTCGAAACGTTTAAACGTTGAAACGCCAAAACGCTCTCTCAGTGCGTCAACCCATAAATGACGTAGTTGATCGCCAGCTTGTACGCATCGTTCGACGTGTTCACCGGCCACCATCCCTGGCCCGAGTGTTCCATGTAGTCGCCGATGTCGTTGTTGTAGTTGCTCACCACCATCAGGCGCTTCGTCGGATCGTTGTCTTCATGGATGCCGAGGAATTCGGCCTTGAGACCCGGCGTGTGCGGGTAGTCCATGTCGAGCGATTCGATGTCGAAGAACGAACGAAAGACCTTGTGCGTGACGGGAAGGCGATCGATGCGCCCGTTGGGCAGCACACGTCGCATGTGCTGCTCGAAGTTGTACCACTCCCGCCGCCGGAAGTCGTCGACGATGAGGAACCCGCCCTTCCTTAGATAGGTGCGCAACCCCTCGACCTCGGAGTCACTCGGCACCCAGTACCCCGGCTCCGAGAGATACGCGATCGGGTACTTCATCAGCTCCGGATCATCCAGCGTGTGGATGTTGCTCTCGCGCACGTGCGGACGCAGCGCCGTCACCTGCTCCATCATGAGCATCAGGTTGCGTTCCATCGTGGGATAGTCGAACGCCCAGCCCGAGCTGCGATACTCGGTGTAGCGGATGCGCGCGAAGGTGAAGCGTCCGTCGTACTGCGCGTTCGGCTCCAACCGGAAGCGCTGCCACCGCTGCGCCCAGCCCGTGCTCACGACCCCGCCCACGATGAGCGCGCAGGTCAGAACGATCCGAATCAGGTACTGCGGTATTGTGGCGCGGCTCACAATCGATTCGTCCTTGGAAGGAACCAACAGATCCCGAGGTCGATACAAGATGTAACCACCTTCGGGAAATTCGGACAATTCGGGGAATTCGGATGTGCCGTTCGACGGCGAGACGAGCCTTGTTCCCGAATTGAACACCAGCCTACCTTCGGATATGCGTTTCCACCCCCTTACCACCGCCATCCTGCTCCTCACGGGCGTCCGCGCGCAAGCGCAGCCTGCGTTCGAGCGCGTTCGTCCCAACGACATGCGGGCGCGCGCCGGAGTCACGATGGCCGGCACGGTCGCAATCCGCATGGAGGCGCGGCTGGCGCAGTGGCATCCGCAGGGTGATGACATGCCCGGCGTTCTGATCCCGGTCTTCGCCGAGATCGGACGTCCGGCGCAGATTCCCGGACCGCTCATCCGCGTGCCCGGCGGCACCAACGTGATCGTGACTGTCCGGAACATGATTCCGAACCAGATGCTCACGATCCACGGGCTGCACACGCGTCCGGCTGTCGGCGCCGCATTCAACGACAGCGTCCAGATCGCTCCCGGCACGGTGCACACGCTGCGCTTCCGGCTCGACCGTCCAGGCACCTACTACTACTGGGGCACGACGACCGGCCGATCCTTCAACGCGCGCACGCGAGCGGATGCTCAGCTCACGGGCGTCATCGTGGTTGACGAACCCGGCGTGCGCACGCCCGCGGACCGGATCCTCGTCATCGGCATGATGTCCGACACCGCGGGATCCGAGACCACGCGTTTCCGCCAGCAGGAACTTTTCGTCATCAACGGTCGCAGCTGGCCGCACACCGATCGTCTCGTCTACGAAAAAGGTGAGACAGTGCGCTGGCGCGTGGTCAACGCTTCAGCAGATGTGCATCCGATGCACCTGCACGGATTCTACTTCCGGGTGCATCGACGGGGGAACGGACGCGTGGACACCACGCTCACGCGCGCGGAAGTCGCGAACACGGATCGCATGCGGCCCGGCGAGACGATGATGCTGTCATGGGTGCCGAACCGGCTGGGGAACTGGCTGTTC
>JBOHTL010000576.1:0-6806 GCA_050733735.1 Gemmatimonadaceae bacterium | reverse complement strand
GACTTGGGATCGACCGCCGTCCCGAAGATCACGAAGGTCAGAAAGAACGTGGCGATCGCTTCCAGACCGATGGCCTGCGCGGCCGTCGTCTCCGTCGCGATCGACAGTCCGCCAACCCGCGTGGGCTCGGTCAGGATGTCAGGAAGCAGCATCTTCAAGGCGTAGGCGGCGAGTATCGCACCGACGATCTGGGCCGCGATGTAGACGCCTGCCATCACCGGCTCGATGCGTCTCGCCGCCAGGAACCCGACGGTCACCGCCGGATTGAAGTGCCCGGAAATGCGCATCGTCGCACTCACCATGACCGCGAGAATGAGTCCGTGGGCGAACGCCACCACGATCAGCGCGCTGTCCATGCGCGCGGCGGCCGCGGCGATGATGGCGCCGCTCCCGACGAACACGAGCGCGAAGGTCCCGACGAACTCCGCCACGAAATGACGCAACGAGTCACGCATACCTGTAAGGGAAGGAGGGAAAAGGAACGAGTGACCTGTGAAGTGGGACGCGGACAGGTTCGTCTAGTCCGGTTTTCTGAGCACTACGGCGGCGTTGATGCCGCCGAAGCCGAACGAGTTGGTCAGGGCGTACTCGACGCGGTTGTCACGGCCGCTCTGCGGGATGTAGTCGAGATCGCACCCCTCGCCGGGATCATCCAGGTTCAATGTCGGGGGCAGCCAGCCCCGCTCCAGGGCGAGCGCGGAGATTGCCGCCTCGAAGGCCCCCGACGCCCCGAGCGCGTGCCCATAGTATGCCTTGGTGCTGCTCACCTGCAGGCGATCCGCGTGATCGCCGAAAACCGCCCGAATCGCCGCCGTCTCCGTCGGGTCGTTGAGCGGCGTGGAGCTGCCGTGCGCGTTCACGTACGTCACCTCGGACGGATTGACGTTGCCGTCGCGCAACGCCATCCGCATCGCGCGCGCCGCCTGCGAGGCGTCGGGCCGCGGCGCCGTCATGTGATGCGCGTCGTTGGTGTTTCCGTAGCCGACGACTTCCGCGTAGATGTGCGCGCCGCGCGCCCTGGCGCGCTCGTACTCCTCGAGCACGAGGACGGTGCCTCCTTCGCCCATCACGAAGCCATCGCGTCCTCGGTCGAATGGTCGCGACGAATGCTCAGGATCGTCGTTCCGCGTGGACATCGCGCGAATGATCGTGAACGCCGCGAAGCACAGGGGCATGAGCGGCGCCTCGACGCCGCCGCCGAGCATGACGTCCGCGTAGTCGTCGCGGATCAGCCGGAATGCC
Organism: Gemmatimonadaceae bacterium; assembly: GCA_050733735.1. Taxonomy (GTDB): domain Bacteria; phylum Gemmatimonadota; class Gemmatimonadetes; order Gemmatimonadales; family Gemmatimonadaceae; genus DASPMP01. The sequence continues at coordinate 5,564 of JBOHTL010000576.1, read as the reverse complement.
TCGCCGACGGCGATCGTTCCCGATGCGCAGCTCATTCCGTTGGTGCTGTTGGGCCCCTGCAGCCCGAGCTCGATGGCCACGTTGCAGCTGGCGGCGCCCACGAAGACGTTGAGCGCCAGGGTGGGCTCGACGCGCTCGATGCCATCCTTGAGAAAGATTCCGAATTGCTCTTCGGCGTACCCCACGCCGCCGAGGGCGGATCCCATGGTGGCGCCGATGCGCTCCCGGTTCTCAGTCGATAAATCGAGCTGCGCGTCCTCGACGGCGAGTCTCGCGCACACCACGGAGAAGTGACCGAAGCGGTCCAGCCGTTTCGCGCGTTTGCGCTCCAGAAAGTCGGTCGGCACGAAATCGCGGACTTCCGCGGCGTTGTGGCTCCGAAAGGGACTGGGATCGAAGCGTGAGATGCTCCGAATGGCGGAACGCTCCGAGCGCAGACCTTCCCACATGCCTCCGACCGTGATTCCGATCGGAGTGACCGCGCCGATGCCGCTGATCACCACTCTACGACGGTTCTGCATCCAGCTGAAACTCCGGACGATGTGTTAGACGGGCTCTGAAGTCTGGCTCCGCTCCGCTGCGATTGCGAGCCCCGCGAGCGTGCGAGACGCGATGCCGTGCACGAATACCGGGCCGATCACCGCTCGCGCCGCGATGCCGCCGACGACGGGCCACGATGGACCATTCCACAGATGCAGAACCGTGACGCGCGTCCCGCCGGTCACTGGCGCGAACGACCATTCCACTTCCATGCCAGTCGTGATCCCATCGATGTGCCGGAATCGCACGCTCGGCGCGGCGTCCGGCCGATGCTGCACCTCCATCAGCGAGACCCACCAGGTGGGCCAGTTGACGACGCCGAACGGTCGATTCGCGGACATCTCGACGATTCCACCGCCTCCCTGACGAACCCGAACGCGCACGAACCGATAGTGCGACAGGTGCTCCGGCCAGCGCTCGACGTCGGCGGCGATCCCGAAGATGACAGCCAAGGGCGCGCGTACGACGCGTTCGTCGACGGTGCGCATCCGTGCCGTAGTCGGCATGGATCCCAGCGCGTTCGAGGCACGGTTCAGCATGAAAGGCCGTTAATTCTAATCACCGCGCGTCGCGCCGGTGTTTTCCCACACCGCGGTCAGGCGCCACAGTGGGCGCGGTCGCACGCGTGCGTCGCGCCCCGTCGCGCCGCGCACGAGGCGGCGCAGATCATCGGACGTGAACCCGCGAAGCACCGAGACCACGCCGTCATGTCGTGTGATGGGGTGGAAACGAAGCAACATGCTCGCCAGCCAGAAGCCGGCGGCGGCGAACCAGCTGCGCCGCAGGTCGCTCACGACCACCCAGCGTTGCGTGACGCGATCGAGCTCGCGCACGACCCTCTGGGCGTCGCTGTCCTCGAAATGATGCAGCAGCTGCGAGCAGACGACGACGTCCACGGCGCCGTCGCGGAAGGGAAGAGCCAGGGCGCTTCCGGCAACGACGGCGTCCATGCGAGGCCGCGCGACACGCAGGAGCGACTCCGAAACATCGAGCCCGATCGTTCTGACGTCGCCGCGGAGTCGCGCAGCAATGTCTCCGGTGCCTGTGCCGATGTCGAGCAGGACGACCGGCCGCCCAAGGGCGCCAAGCGACTCGAGCGCGTGGATCACGGCGCTCGTCCCACCGAAGAGCCGATTCGAGCGCGCGACGTCGCGCATCGCGGAATCACGCGCGTGATCCGGAATCGCGGGATCGTCCAGCACCTCGACGCCGCGCCGTCGCGCCGGCGTGAGCCACGACGGCGTCACCGCTCGAGCTGTGCGTAGCCGCCGCGATAGTAGAGCAGGGGGCGGCCCGCACCGGCGGCAGTGGCTTCGACGCGCGCGTCTTCCACGGCTCCGATGACGATATCGTGGTCGCCGGCCTCGTGACGGGCCACGCAGCGACACTCGAGATGCGCGATCGCGTCGTCCAAGAGAATCACACCGCTGTCGCCGCGAGTGTAGCCGATGCCGTCGAAGCGATTCGCGGGCAGTTCGGCGAAGCGGCGCGACAGCGCTTCCTGCGCCTCCGCCAGAATGCTCACGCCGAATTGCTCGTCCACGCGCAGCATCCTGTACATGTCCGTGGTGTTTTCGATGCAGGCCAGCACGAGTGGCGGCTCGAGGCTCACCGAGCAGAACGCGCTGGCCGTCATTCCGTGATCCTCTTCCCGTGCGTTCCGCGTCGTCAGGATCGTGACACCCGATGCGAAGCGGCCAAGGACGGCTCGGAAAAGGTCAGGCGTGACGGGCATGAGTTCGCGGGGTGACCGGAAGCGGCAGGACGAACAGTTGTGCCAGATAGCCTAATCGAAGCACCGCGGACGGAGGAACGAAGTCGCCGGTCACGCCGACCAGGAGGTCGGCAAGCTCCTTTTTCGCGCCGAGCGCCCGCGCCGCGCGATTCACGACGCGTGGGAACGCCACGCATGCGCCGATGATGCGCTCCACGCGCCATTTGCCGGCGAACTCTCGCCGCCGCAGCGCGTCGTACTGCCGCAGTGACGCGATTGCTTCAGGCGGATGGAGCAGTGCGTCATGAAGCGCCGCGGATGCCAGCTCGCCGCCGCGCAGCGCGGAGTAGATCCCTTCTCCGGTAAACGGATCGAAGAAATCCGCCGCGTCGCCCACCAGCAGCGCTCCCGGATGCCAGGAGCGCCTCGCATGCGCGGCGAAGGGACCCACGGCGGTCGCCGGAGCGAGGCGGCGCGCTCCCGCGAAACGGGCGCGCAACTGCGGTTTCGACGCGAGCCAGGCATCGAGGAAGCGCGAACGATCCTGTGAGATCTCCGCGGCGCGCGACTGCGGGAAGACCGCCGCGATCGTCGTGACGCCACCGCCGACGGCAGCGATCCCGACGAACCCATCCGGCTCGACATGCATCTCTCCGTAGTCGGTCACGTCGCCCACGTCGATGTAATGCGCCACGAGCGAGATGCGGTTCGGCCAGCGCGCGCGACGCCAGAGTCCCAGCCGGCGCGCCACGACCGAGCGGAGACCGTCGGCGCCCACGATCATCCCTGCTTCCAGCGTACGCGTGCGTCCGTCGCGCTCCTGCACCTGAACTCCGCGCGCGGCGCCGCTCGAGTCCCGGAGGACGTCGGTGGTGCGGACCCCCTCGACGATGTCGGCGCCCGCGGCGCGGGCCCGGTCGATCAACACGGCGTCGAGGATCTCGCGCCGGATGGAAAGACCCGCGTCACGCCACGCCCGAAAACCGTGCGACGCTCCGTAGTCGCCGCGCGCCATGGTCCCGTTCGGAGCGCGCACCGTCATGCCCCGCAGCCACACGCCGCGGTTCTCGAGCTCACCGAGCGCGCCGACCTCGTACAGCATGCGCGACGTCTGCGGGCTGAGACACTCGGCGCAGGGCTTTGGCCGCGGAAAGCGGGCGCGATCGATGACGGTGACCCGCACGCCGCGGCGCGCGAGATGAAACGCCGTGCTCGCGCCGGCGGGGCCGCCGCCCACCACGACCACGTCTGCCCCGCCGCCCTGCCGAAGTGCCGTCATCGAATCGCCAGTGTGACCCCCACGCTGACGGCCGCACCCGCCACGGTGGCGAGCGAATTCACGCCATCATTGTTCAGCCATCGGGCGCCGCCGCGCAGCTCCGTGACTGTGCCGCAGTCGTGCACGCGCCGTTCGGTGTCTGTCTCGCAGGACGCACACCAGTAGCGCGCCTGCACGGTGACGCCGAGTACGGAATCGCACATCGACCCCGCGAATCCGCCGACCAGCGCGGCCCCGGCGACGGGCATGGTCCACCCGAGCGCCAGGGCGTGCATTGCGATGAACGCCGCGCCGCCCAGCGCTGCCAGCGTTCCAGCGACGCTCACCCCTCCCGACGTACCCGGTGGCACTCGCTCCCCGCTCACGATCGAGCGCGGTACGACCGATGCGAGCAGCCCGATCTCGGTTGCCCACGTATCGGCGGCGGACGTCGCGAGCGCACCTGAACCCACGATCCGCCAGACCTCGCCGGGCTGCACCCAGTCGCCCAAAGCGGCGATCACGAACAAACCGCCATTCGAGGCGACCTGAGCTGCATCACGAGCACCGGGCTTCTCCAGCCTTCCGCGCGTGCGCCGGCGTTTTTCCACGCGTCGATACCGCGAAAGCAGCGAGCACGCCACAAAGTATGAGATCAGGGTGATTCCCCAATCCCATCCCGCTCCCATCGCGACAGTGCCCGCCACCCATGCCGCCAGCGCGCCGGATCGCGTCAACCACGCCAGCCGCCACGCAGTGAGAGCGATCACTGCCCCCAGGCCGATTCCAATCGTCCATGTAGGTATGTCGATCACGCCACTACGTTAGCTGTCTGGAAAACCACGCTACAGGCTGTCAGGTTTAGCCCCGATGCTAGCTACCGTAGATGCGCTCCTTCCCCTCAGCCTCCTCGAGGCGGTGCGCGACGTCGACACTCCCGCCGATCTGGAGTCGGAGTTCGTCGATGAATTGAGAAACAAACGGTTCGGTTTGAGCGAGACCGTTTATCTCCAGATCAAGCGCTACACCGACGCGGTGCGAAAGCGCCAGCGCACCGCTCAGGAGGAGTCGGTGGCGCTCGCGAAGCTCATTGGGAGGCGACCTGACGCGGAAGCGGTGTTCCGCGCGGCCGGCCGGTACCTCGCCCGTGAGTCGTATGGGACCATCAACGCATTCACGCGAAAGCTGCTGCGTCTCCTGCCGTCCGTGATGGCTCGGCCGCTGGCATTCCGTCGCGTGCGGGCAATCGCCGGACGCTACGCGAACGGCGCCGTGCGGCGCGTCGGGGGTCACGTCCATCTCGAGGTGCCGCGGTCCGTCACGCTCAACACCGCGCCGAGCAGCATCGGATGCTCGTACTACGAGTCCATGCTTCGCGAACTGCTGCGGCTCATGATCGGCGGCGTGGGGTCCGTGGACCACGTGCGCTGCGCCGGTCGCGGTGAAGGCACCTGCGAGTGGCGCGCCGACTGGAAGACCTTCGAGACGGCGCCCGCGCCGCAAACCGCTCAGCCGACGCAACAGGCGCATGCTTGACGCTCGCACGCTGCCGGCCATCCAGGCCGCGCTGGCGGAGCTGCGTCTCGACGGTTGGCTGCTGTTCGATTTCCACGGATTGAACCCCGTGGCGGCGGGCATGCTCCGTCTCGAGGGGATGCTGTCGCGGCGCATCTTTGCGCTGATCCCCCGTGAAGGCGCGCCCATCGCGATCTCACACAACATCGAGCAGGCGCCCTGGAAGCACTGGCCCGCCGAATGGCCGCGCGAACGATACAGCTCCTGGCGCGCGCTGGAGGAGCAGCTCGCCGCGCTCGTGAAAGGCAAACGCCTGGCGATGGAGTATTCTCCCGGCGATGCCGTTCCGTATCTCGATCGTGTTCCTGCCGGCGTGCTCGAGATGGTCAGGGACGCCGGCGCCACGGTGGTGTCATCGGGTGAGCTCGTATCCCGTTTTTATGCGGTGTGGAGCGCCGCGCACGTGGCATCGCACCAGCGCGCCGCGGCGGCGATCGCGCAGATCGCCAGAGACGCGTTCACGGTAGCGGGGAAGCG
>JBOHTL010000575.1:0-3592 GCA_050733735.1 Gemmatimonadaceae bacterium | reverse complement strand
AGGAGCTCGGCGACCTGCTGCTGCAGATTCTGTTTCACTCCGTCGTCGCCGAGGAACGCGGTGCGTTCGACCTGCACGACGTCGCGGAAAGCTTCGTCACGAAGATGAAGGCGCGGCATCCGCATCTGTACGGCGACGGCGTGCGGGAGCCGTGGGAGAAGATGAAGGCGAAGAAGCGCGGCTCGATCACCGAGGGACTGCCTGCCGGTCTGCCGTCACTGCATCGCGCATTCCGGCTGCAGGATCGCGCCGCCGGCGTCGGCTTCGACTGGCCGAACACCGAAGGCCCCGTCGACAAGGTTCGCGAGGAACTGTCCGAAGTGGAGAAAGAACTGACGGGCGATGGGTCGGCGAGTGACGAACTGCAGGACGAGATCGGAGATCTGCTGTTCGCCGTCGTGAACCTGGCGCGCAAGGCCGGCGTCCATCCTTCGCTGGCACTGGATCGCGCGAACAAGAAGTTCGAGCGACGCTTTCAGGGGATCGAGACGCTGGCCGCGGAGAGAGGAATCAACGTGGCAGAGGCGGGCCTTGCGGTCCTGGACGCGCTGTGGGACGAGGTGAAGGGATCCGAGCTCTAACTGCCGACTGCTGCCGGTGTCCGCCGTCAATGGTTCTTACGGCCGGAGCCGGTACATCATCCGCGGGAACAAGCTGGCTTCACGAATGTGCTGAAGCCCGCAGATCCAGGCCACGGTGCGCTCGAGGCCGAGTCCGAAGCCGGAGTGCACGAAGGTCCCGTACTTCCGGAGATCCAGATACCAGTCGTACGCGTCGAGAGGCAACCCTTCGTGTTTGATGCGCGTGACGAGCCTGTCGTGGTCATCTTCACGCTGTGAGCCGCCGATGATCTCGCCGTACCCTTCGGGTGCCAGGCAGTCGTCGCAGAGCACGGTTCGTGGGTCGGCGGGATTCTCCTTCATGTAAAACGCCTTCGCTTCCTTCGGATAGTTCCTCACGAAGACGGGCCGATCATGGTCGGCCACGAGCAGCGCTTCATCCTCGGCCCCGAGGTCGTCACCCCACGTGATGGTGCTTCCCTTGGTCTTCAGAATCTCTACCGCGCGCGTGTACTCGATGCGCGGGAAGGGCGGCGTGACCGGCTCGAGCTTGCTCGTGTCCCGCTCGAGGACCTTGAGCGACTCCTGGCAACGCTCCAGCGACCGTTGAACCAGATACGACACGAACTGCTCCTGCAGGTTCATGTTGTCTTCGGAGTCGTACCACGCCATCTCCGGCTCGATCATCCAGAACTCGGTGAGATGGCGGCGTGTCTTCGACTTCTCCGCGCGGAAGGTTGGGCCGAACGTGTAAATCAGACCGAACGCGGCCGCGGCCGCTTCCCCGTACAGCTGCCCGGTCTGGGCGAGATATGCCGTCCCCTCCTCGAAGTACTGCGTCTCGAAGAGCCCGCTCCGTTCCCCGATGGCAGCGGTCAGTATCGGAGTGTCGGTCCGAAAGAAGCCGCGCTGGTAGAAGAAGTCGTGAATGGCCTGCTCGATTTCATTCCGGACCGCGAAGATGGCGCGCTGTCTTGGACTGCGTAACCACAAGTGGCGGTTATCGAGCAGAAAGTCGGTCCCATGTTCCTTAGGCTGAATGGGATAGTCCAGCGGGCTCGGCCCTACAATTTGAAGGGCAGACACCGTGAGATCGAAGCCTCCCGGGGCGCGCGGCTCGGAGCGCACTTCGCCGGTGAGCGAAACGGACGTCTCGAGTGTCAGTTCCTGGAATCGCGCCCACACGTCGGCCGGCAACTGCGTCTTCACAAAGACGGCCTGGGCGACGCCGGTCCCATCGCGAATCACCGCAAACGCGATCTTGCCCGAGGAGCGGAGATGCGTAACCCACGCGTGGACAGTCACGGTCTGGCCGACGTGCCGTCCAAAGTCGGCAAGTCGGGTGTTGCTGAGCGCCATGTTTGTGAGGAGTGACGTGTGGACGAACACTACCTGTATCAGTTCGTGCCCGGCAGTGCCCGCACGGCGGCGTCGTCCTTGCACAAGCTCGCTGCAAAATTCGACCACGGTTCATGACGCTGCGCACCAGGCTGACCCTGGGTCTCCTCACAATCGCCGTCATTCTCATCGTTCCGCTCCTCATCGCGACGCGGTCACTCGACCGGCTGCACGCGGATACCGAGCAGCTGCGCGATGGTGACTTCGGCGCCTCGCTGCTGCTCGGACGTCTGCGCGACGCGCTGAACGATGTGCGGTCGGCCGAGCTTGCGCTGCAGTTCGTGAAAACAGAGGAGAGCCGGCGCGACATGGATACGCGCATCAACGCGGTCCAGAGCCTGGCCGACTCGCTCGATGGCTACGAGCTGGGCGGCGCCGCGCGCGACATTCGCGGCGCCATGAGCCAGGTGGCGACACTCACCGGGCGGGAGTATGAGGCCGCGACGTCGGGCCGGCCGAACGAGGCGTATCGCCTCTCCACGGACTCGGTGATTCCAGCCATCACCTCTGCGGAAGCGTCCGTTGCCCGCGCCGAGCGCGCGTTGCGGGAGCGCACACGCGATCGGGTGACGAACGCGGCGGAGCTGGCCCTGCAGGGACGCACAGCGGCGATCGTCGGGCTGCTGCTCGCGGTCCTCGTCGCCGCCGCCATCGCCGCACGGCTCACCCAGTCGGTCAGCAAGCCGGTCCACGAGCTCGAGCGGGGAATGCGCGAAGTCGCCGATGGTGACTTCAGCGCCAAGGTCGCGATTTCCCCGTCACGAACGGACGAGTTCGGCCGCCTTGCCGCCAGCTTCCAGGACATGACGCGTCAGCTCACCGAGCTGGACCGTCTCAAAGCGGAATTCGTGTCCGTGGCCTCGCACGAGCTGAAAACTCCGATCAACGTCGTGCTCGGGTACACGCAGCTGCTGCGGGAGAGCGTGTACGGCCCGCTGACCGAGAAACAGCTCAACGTCGCGGAAATCCTCGAGAAGCAGATCCAGACGCTTTCGCGCCTGGTGCAGCAGCTGCTCGACGTCAGTCGTTTCGAGGCCGGCAGCGGAAAGCTGGACGTGCGTCCGCTGGAACTGCGCGGCTTCCTGCACAATCTCGAAGAGTCCTTTCAGGTGCTCGCCGATCAACGCGGTGTCCGCTTCCAGATCGCGATTCACGAGGGCCTGCCGTCGCCCGTCCATTGGGACTCCGACCGGATGAACGAGGTGCTGGGCAACCTGCTGTCGAACGCCTTCAAGTTCACCGATCGCGGCGGCGAGGTCGAGCTGACCGTGCTCCCGGTGGAGCATGGTGTGCAGATGGAGGTGCGCGACACGGGTGCCGGCATTCCGCCGGAGCAGGTGCCGCGTATCTTCGAGAAGTTCTATCAGGCAGACAACCAGGCGGCGGCCGCCGGCGTCGGGACCGGCTTGGGACTTGCTATCGCACGTCAGATCGTGGAAGCGCACAACGGAACCATCGAATGCGACAGCACGCCGGGAGTAGGAACGACCTTCACCATCGTCCTGCCGGAGCGCGCCACCGGGCGCCGGACCTCCGCGCAGCACGCAGCGATCGCCGAGGTAGCCTGATGCTCCGCGCCATTTCCCTCGCCATTCTCGCCGTCGCTTTGACGGCCTGCGCGCGTTTGCCGTGGA
>JBOHTL010000574.1:0-3217 GCA_050733735.1 Gemmatimonadaceae bacterium | reverse complement strand
GACAAAAAGAGAGCTGCGGCGCCGACGTCCTCCTCGAGATAGCGCCGCCGCTTCGTGCCGGGAATCGGCACGATGTCGTCTCCCTTGTGCAGCAGCCACGCGAGCGCGATCGGGGCCGGCGTGAGTCCCTTGCGAGCCGCGATGTCCTGCACCGCGCTCGCCGCGCGCATGTTGGCGTCGAAGTTGGCGCCCTGGTAGCGCGGATCGCCGCGCCGGAAGTCTCCCTCGGGGTACTCTTCCGCGCGCCGCACGACGCCCGTGAGAAAGCCGCGACCGAGCGGCGCGAACGGCACGAGGCCGATCTCGAGCTCCCGGAGGACCGGAATGATCTGCGGCTCGAGGTTGCGTTCCCACAACGAGTACTCGCTCTGGAGCGCCGAGATGGGGTGCACGGCGTGCGCGCGGCGGATGGTGCGCTCGCCCGCCTCCGAGAGTCCGAGGAAACGCACCTTTCCTTCGCGCACCATCTCCGCCATTGCCCCGACCGTGTCCTCGATCGGCACGGCCGGATCCACGCGATGCTGGTACAGAAGATCGATGCGGTCGGTCGCGAGTCGCCGGAGCGACGCCTCCACCACCTCGCGGACGTGCTGCGGCCTGCTGTCGAGTCCTGTATTCACACCGTTCTCGAGACGAAAGCCGAACTTCGTGGCGATGACCAGGCCGTCACGCTTTCCTTTCAGCGCTTGCCCGACGAGTTCCTCGTTCGTGAATGGTCCGTAGGCTTCCGCGGTGTCGAAGAAGGTCACTCCGAGCTCGATGGCGCGATGAATCGTGGCAATCGACTCGCGATCGTCGCGTTCTCCCGGCGCGCCGTACCCGTGACTCATCGTCATGCAGCCCAGGCCGAGTGCCGAGACCTCGAGTCCACTGCGGCCAAGCTTGCGTGTCTTCATGGTTCTCACTCAATGTCTGTGTCGACTCATATCATCCTAACCTGTGAGGGGCGCGAATCCGGACCGGGGCCATTTACGTCGACGTGAGATGGCGCCGCGGCTCCGCGTTGGCACGGGCCCGTGCCGCGAGCAACTCCCTCTCGCGTTCGTTGCGCGTGAGCGACGCGGCCGCATCGAACGCGGCGCGCGCCTCATCACGCCGTCCCAGCTTCTCGAGGAGGTCTCCGCGGACGGCATGCAGGAGATGGTACTTCGCGAGCGTTATCTCCTCTGAAAGCTCCTCGACCATCTCCAGCCCCGCTGCGGCTCCGAGGGCCATCGAAACGGCGACGGCCCTATTGAGCTCGATCACCGGCGACTGCGTGATCTGCGCCAGCGCATCATACAGCGCGACGATCCGCTCCCAGTCGGTTTCGGATGCCACGTTGGCTCGCGCATGGCACGCGGTGATGGACGCCTGCAGCGCGTACGGACCCAGCGGCTTGCCGAGCGCGACGGCCCGATCGAGCGCGTCGAGCCCGCGCCGAATCAGCACACGATCCCACCGTGCGCGGTCCTGGTCGAGGAGCAGAATAGGTTCTCCTGACGGACCGACGCGGGCGCGCAGGCGCGACGCCTGGATCTCCAGCAGCGCCACGAGCCCGTGGACTTCGGGCTCGTCGGGTACCATTCCCGCCAGGATCCGACCCAAACGCAGTGCTTCGTCGCACAGCTCGTGTCGAATGAGGCGATCGCCTTCGGTGGCCTGGTACCCCTCGTTGAAGATCAGGTAGATCACCTCGAGGACCGACGCCAGCCGCGCCATTCGTTCGTCGGCGCGCGGCAACTCGAACCGCACCTGCGCTTCGGTGAGGGTGCGTTTCGCGCGCACGATGCGCTGCTGGATCGTGGCCTCGGAGGTCAGGTAGGCGCGAGCGATCTCCGCGGTGGTGAGACCGCCGAGCAGTCGCAGCGTAAGGGCCGTGCGCGCGTCGGTCGACAGCACCGGGTGGCAGGCGGTGAAGATCAGCCGAAGCAGATCGTCGCCGACGTCGTCGTCGATCGTGTCGTGAATGTCCGCGTCCGCGTCGCGCGATTCGATGTCATGCACGATCTGCGTTTCCTTGCGATCGAACGTCTGGCGCCGCCGCAGATGGTCGATCGCCTTGCGCTTCGCTGCGGCCATGAGCCAGGCGCCAGGGTTGTCCGGAACGCCGGACTCCGGCCACTGCTCGAGCGCCGCGACGAACGCGTCCTGCGCCAGATCCTCGGCGACTCCGACGTCGCGGACGAGGCGGGCGACCGAGGCGATCAACCTGGCGGACTCGATCCGCCAGATCGCCTCGATCGTGCGCTGCACTGCTGCACTCTCCGCCATCGCCGTTACGTCGGCCGGTACGTGCGCCGTTATCGCTTTGCCGTAGCAGCCCGGAGCCGATCCTCCTGCTCCCTCAGCTCCGGCGTAAAGGCGTCGCCGAAATCCTCACTTTCGGCAACCTGCCGGATCTCGACCTCACCCTCCTGAAAGGGAATGCGCTTGGCCCACTCGATCGCTTCGTCGCGCGACTTCACCTGCCAGAGCCAGAATCCGGCTATCAGCTCCTTCGACTCGCTGAACGGGCCGTCGGTGACCGTGCGCTTCTTTCCGTCGTACCGGATACGATTCCCTTTCGAGCTGTTATGCAGCCCCTCGCCCGCGAGCATGACGCCGGCCTTCACCAGTTCCTCGTTGTACTTCCCCATCTCCTCGAACTCTTTCGTGGTCGGCATGACGCCGGATTCAGACTCGGGGCTCGCCTTCACGATCACCATGACTCGCATTGTCTCTTCTCCTTTATATAGGTAGCGCTTGCGGGCGGTTCACCTCTGGCCCTCTACCTTCACGTCGAACGAGGTTCCGGAAAATCGACATATCCAACTGAATCGGCAAAGCCCCGGTTCGGGGGTCATACTTCTCGCACACTTTTCGAACCTGTCGCGAATGGCGAATGCTGAGAACGCCAGGTAGTGTCTACGCATGAGACATGTCATTGTGATCGCGGCAGCGGCGACAGTCGCTCTTTCGAGCGCCGTCGATGCCCAGAAAGTGGCGGGGCCGACGAAGATTCAGTCCGTCCCCACTCCGGTGCTGCTCGACACAGCCGGAATGTTCCTGGCGGCATACGCCAGCGTCGGGGAAGACCTTTTCATCGCCGGGCAGCCGACCGAGCAGGCGTTGCGTGAGATGAAAAAGCTCGGCGTCACGACCGTCATCAACCTGCGCATGCCGCAGGAGATGGAGCGCATCGGGTTCGACGAGGCAAAGCTCATCGACGACCTGGGAATGAAGTACGTCCACATTC
>JBOHTL010000573.1:0-6551 GCA_050733735.1 Gemmatimonadaceae bacterium | reverse complement strand
CTTCTGTATCGTCGCACATATCGATCACGGGAAGTCCACACTGGCCGACCGCTTGATCGAAGCGACCGGGACGCTGCAGAAGCGGGAGATGAAGGAACAGGTGCTCGACACGCTGGACCTGGAGCGCGAGCGCGGCATCACCATCAAGCTCAACGCCGTGCGTATGGGTTACACCGCGCGCGACGGGGAGACGTACGAGCTGAACCTCATCGATACGCCGGGACACGTCGACTTCACGTACGAAGTGTCCCGGTCACTGGCCGCATGTGAGGGAGCGATTCTCGTCGTCGACGCCTCGCAGGGAATCCAGGCGCAGACCCTTTCCAATCTGTTCCTGGCGCTCGACGCGGGTCTCGAGATCATTCCGGTCCTCAACAAGATCGACCTTCCCGGCGCCGAACCCGAGAAGCGCAAGCAGGAAGTGCACGATCTGATCGGCGCGGATCCGGACGACATCCTGCTCATCAGCGCGAAGGAGGGGATCGGCATAGCGGAGGTGCTCGAAACGGTGGTCCGACGGGTGCCGGCGCCCGAGGGCGATCCTGACGGCCCGCTGCGCGCGCTGATCTTCGATTCGTACTACGATCGTTATCGCGGCGCCATTCCGAGCGTGCGGGTCGTGGACGGCGTGATCCGGAAGGGAACGCACATCATGTTCGCCGGCGGATCACGCGATGCGTACGAGGTCGACGAGGTCGGGTACAACCAGCTTCGCCAGGTCCAGACGGATGAGCTGGGCCCGGGCGAGGTAGGCTACGTCGTCGCCAGCGTCCGGAGCGTGAAGGAAACCAGGGCGGGCGACACAGTAATGGACGCCGATCGCCCCGCGGCCTCTCCACTGCCCGGATACAAGGACGTGCACTCCATGGTGTTCGCGGGTCTCTACCCGACGGACACTCAGCAGTACGAGTCGCTCCGGGATGCCCTGGAGAAACTCCAGCTCAACGACGCCTCGCTTCGGTATGAGCCGGAAACGTCGACAGCGTTGGGCTTCGGGTTCCGCTGTGGATTTCTCGGCCTCCTGCACATGGACATCGTCCAGGAGCGTCTGGAGCGGGAGTTCGATCTCGGCCTCGTCACGACGGTGCCGACGGTGGAGTACCACATCTACCACACCGATGGCACCATGGAGCTGCTGGAATCGCCGGCGAAAATGCCCGATCCAGGAACGATCGATCACGTCGAGGAGCCGTACGTGAAGGCGCGCATCATGGCGCCCGCCGAATATATCGGCCCCATCATGACCCTCGGCACCGAGCGGCGCGGCCAGTACAAGGGAATGACCTACATCGACACGCAGCGCGTCGAGTTCCAGTGGGAATTTCCGCTGGCGGAGATCATTCTGGATTTCTTCGACAAGCTGAAGACGATCAGCCGCGGGTATGCCAGCCTCGATTACGAGATGCTCGAGTATCGCGAAAGCCATCTCGTGAAGCTCGACATGCTGATCAACGGCGATCCCGTGGACGCCTTTGCCGTGATCATCCATCGCGACAAGGCCTACGAGTACGGCCGCAAGATCGCCGAAAAGCTGAAGGAACTGATTCCGCGGCAGCTGTTCGAGGTCGCGATCCAGGCGGCGATCGGGAACAAGGTCATCGCGCGCTCGACGGTCAAAGCGCTGCGCAAGGACGTGCTCGCGAAGTGCTATGGCGGCGACATCACTCGCAAGCGCAAACTTCTGGAAAAGCAGAAGGAAGGAAAGAAGCGGATGAAGCAGGTGGGCGCCGTGGAAATACCACAGGAAGCGTTCTTGGCGGTCCTACAGGTCGATTGACGACGCGTGAGCTCTCTCGTCATCCAGACGAGTTTCCTGGGGGACACCGTGCTCACCACCCCACTCCTCGCGGAGCTCGCGAGACGAGGGCCGGTAGACGTGGTGACGACGCCCGCGTCGGCGGGACTGCTGCGCAATCATCCGTACGTGCGCTCCGTCATTCCGTACGACAAGCGCGGCGCCGATCGCGGCATCTTCGGCTTCTTCCGCACGGCGACGCGTCTCCGCCGGTTCGCCTACGACGCGGCGTACATGGCGCAGGGCTCGATGCGCAGCGCGGCGCTCGCGCTGGCGGCGGGCGTGCATCGGCGCGTCGGATTCGCCCGGTCGGCAGGCCGGCGGTTGTACACCGTGAAGGTGGAGTACCGGGAGGATCTGCATCATGCGGCGCGGCTGCTGAGTCTCGCCGTCCCGCAGAACGAGCTGGGCGCGATGGATATCCGCCCGCGGCTCTACCCGGGAATTCCCGAGCGATATGCCGTGGACCGTCTGCTTGCGTTTCAGGAAGTCGCCGACGACGGTCCGCCGCTGGTCGCACTGGCGCCGGCGAGCGTCTGGGCGACGAAGCGCTGGCCGTACTATGCGGACCTGGCGCGGCTGCTCCGCGAGCGCGCGCGCGTCGTCGTGCTTGGCTCCGCGGAGGATAGAGCCCTCACCGAGGAGGTTCGCGCCGCCGCGGGAGACGGCGCGTTCAGCGCCGCAGGCGCGCTGTCGCTGCTCGGCTCAGCGGAGTTGATCCGTCGATGCAGCGTCCTGGTGACGAACGATTCGGCGCCGCAGCATCTCGCGTCCGCCGTGGGGACACCAGCGCTCTCGATCTTCGGACCCACCGTGCCAACGTTCGGATTCGGTCCGCTCGCCGCCGGCTCCATCACGATGGGCCATGACGCGCTGGCATGCCGTCCCTGCGACCGCCATGGTCCGCGGCGCTGCCCCCTGCGACATTGGAAGTGCATGCGGGAGATCAGCGCTGCTGACGTCGCTGCACGGGTGTTCGATATTCTTTCCGTGAGCTGATCGCTCCACAACTCTGTCCTGCACTGATGCCAGCGAAACCCAAGAACGGCAGCTTGATCATCGGCGTGGATCTCGGCGGGACCAAGATTTCCGCCGGAGCGGTCAGTCTCGACGGATCGCGCACCGTTGGCGTGCGCAGCGTTCCGACGCAGGCGGAGCTCGGCGCCGAAGGCGTGGTGGACCGCATCTACAGCGTCATCGAGGGCGTGATTCTCGACGCGACCAATGAAACAGGCGTGACGCGCAAGAACATCGTCGGCATCGGCATCGGCGCGCCCGGCCCCCTCGATCGCGAAAAAGGGCTCGTCATCGTCGCGCCGAACCTGGGCTGGCGTGATTTCCCGCTGCGCGACCGCATCACGACGAAGTTCGGGCTTCCGGCCACGCTCGACAACGACGCCAACTGCGCGACCGTCGGCGAATGGTGGCTGGGCGCCGCGCGTGGCGGACGCAATGTCGTCGGCATCACCATTGGCACCGGAATCGGCGGTGGCCTGATCATCGACGAAAAGCTGTATCACGGCTCGTCGGATGTGGCCGGGGAGATCGGGCACACCACCATCGACGTGAACGGCCGTCATTGCAAATGCGGCAACTACGGGTGCCTCGAGGCGTATGCGTCGGGTCCCGCTATCGCCACACGCGCGAGTGAAGCGCTCGTCCGGGAAGACACCGCCTCGCTGCTTCCGTCCATGGTGGACGGCCAGCTGGACAAGCTGACCGCGGAGCTGGTGTACGACGCCGCCAAGAAGGGGGATGGTCTCGCCAACGAGATCGTGCGTGACACGGCACGGTATCTCGGCGCGGGGATCGCGTCGCTGCTCAACGTGATCAACCCGGACGTCGTCGTGATCGCCGGTGGAGTGACACGTGCCGGCGAGGCGTTGTTCGGACCGCTGCGCGCCGAAGTCCGCCGCCGCGCCTTCAATCCGGCGGTGAAAGCGGCGCGTATCGTCCCCGCCGAGCTCCCGGGGACGGCGGGCATCGTCGGCGCCGTCGCCACGTTCAAGACCGGAACGTACGGCACGCTCTAGGGCGTCGACATGAAGCGGCTGGGCGTCATCGGCTCGTTCGTGTGGGACATGATTCACGGACGCGAGGCGCTCAGCGCGCCGGTGCAGGAGTGGGGCGGCATCACGTACTCGCTCGGCGCCCTCGACGCGGCGCTGCCGCCGGACTGGGAGATCGTTCCGATCATGAAGATCGGATCCGATCTCGCCGAGCGAGGGCGGCAGTTCATCCATGGGTTGCGGCGGACCGCGCCGGATGCCGCGCTCGTCGAGGTGCCATATCCCAACAACCGCGTCGAGCTGCGCTACACGTCCGAGGAACGCCGCACCGAGACGCTCACCGGTGGCGTGCCGGGCTGGACCTGGCTCGGGCTCAAGCCGCTGATCGCCGAAGCAAGGCTCGACGCGCTGTATGTCAATTTTCTCAGCGGATGGGAGCTCGACCTGGAAACCTCGCAGGAGCTGCGTCGCGCCTTTCGCGGCCCCATCTACGCCGATCTGCACATGCTCGTGATGGCGGTCCAGGCGGACGGCGTGCGCGTGCCGCGTCCATTGTCGCATGTTCGCGAGTGGTGCGCCTGCTTCGACCTGCTGCAGGCCAACGAAGACGAGATCCAGATGATGGCGGCCGATCCGATGGCGCTCGCCGCCACGGCCCTGCACGAGGGTGCCAGCTGCCTCGCGGTCACGCTGGGCAGTCGCGGAGCCGTGTACTTCGCCGCGCCGGGCTTCGAGGCGCTCGCGGACCTCCGGCGGGCGCGTGCCAACACCGTCGGCGCCGTCAGAACGGAACTGGTGCCCGCGGAGCGCGTCGGAGCGCCGCTGGATCCGACCGGATGCGGCGACGTGTGGGGCGCAACCTATTTCTCCCGGCTGCTCGCGGGTGATAACTTAGGCAGTGCCATCCGGGCCGCGCATCGAGCGGCCGCACGCAACGTCGAGCATCGCGGCGCCTCCGGCCTCGCCGACCATCTTCGGGGAAAGCTCAGCTTCACGTGACGACCGTCATCAACCTGCCCCAGTCTCTCGATGAACACAGCTTCGAGCAGGTGCTGGAACAGGTTGCGCCCGTCCCGCGGGACGCGAAGATGATTCTCGACGCCCGGCATACGAAGTGGGCGTCGCCCTACGGTCTCAGCGCGCTGCTCACCCTGGGCCAGACACGCGACGACGGCGGCAAGGCGACGCTGACAGTGCCGGAAGCGGACGACACGGTCTCGTACTGGAGCCGGGCAAACTTCTTCTATTACGCGGACGCCCTGTTCGACCTGAAGGGCGTCGTGCCACGGCGCGCGGCCCATCAGGACTCGCAAGTGCTGCTCGAGCTCACGCCGATCTCGAAGCACGAGGACGTGCACGACGTCGTCGGTCGCATCCAGTCGAGGGCGCAGCAGATCATCTCCAACGAGCTCGGAATCGACACGAAGGCCATCGTGGGATTCTCGATGACGCTCTCGGAGGTCTGCCAGAACATCATCGAGCACGCCGGGCGCGGTGGCTGGGTGATGGTGCAGACCTACAACTGGACGAAGCGCCTCGGGCGCCGCGTGGTCGTCATCGCGGTGTGCGACGCCGGCCTGGGATTCCGGAAGTCGCTCGAAAGCGCGGGTCATTACACGCCAGGCGATCGTTGGGACGACGCCGCCGCGCTCGAGGCCGCCGTGATCCGCGGCGTCAGCCGCTTTCGTGATCCGGGGCGCGGACAAGGGTTGGCCGGCGTGCGAAAATACATTGGCCGGTGGAACGGCAAGCTGTCCGTGCGGAGCGGCACCGCCCGCATCGCCATCGTCCCCGACTGGGACGACGATCCCCCGCTTCAGGAGCATTTGCCGCACTTTCCCGGGGCACAGATTCAGGTGACGATTCCGGAACGGCTCCCGCGATGACGAACCACATCGATCTCGGCACCGTGCTCCGGCAGACACTGTCCGCGAATCTGTACTCGAACCTCGTGACGCGCCCCACGGGGCGCGCCGTGCGGTCTCAGATCGAGCTGCTGCTGCGGGCTTCGGAGCGATCGCTGACCGTCATCGATTTCTCACACGTCTCGATGATCGACTTCTCCTGCGCCGACGAAGTGATCGCGAAGCTGCTGATGCGCGATTCACGGGAGGGGGGGGGAGGGCGCGAGTCGTATTTCGTGTTTCGCGGCATGACCGAGGACCACTGGGACGCCATCGAGACGGTGCTCGAGCGTCATGGCCTGGCGCTGGTGGTCGAGCGCGAGAGCGGGATCGAGCTCGTTGGCGTGGTGGATGATCGCGAGCGGCGCGCGTTCGCTGCGCTGAAGCGCCGGGGACGCGCGCGCTGCGACGAAGTGGCGCTCGAGCTGGGTGAGTCGATCGCGTCGACGCGCGACGCGCTGGATGCGATGTGGCGCCGGCGGCTCATCATGCGTCGGGACGACGCGTACCTGCCCATCGGAAGCGGCGAGCTCTCGTGAGCGACGATTCCCGAAACCGGCAGCTTCGCGTCTCCGCCCTGATCGCCACGCGGTCCGGCGACGATCAACGCGGTCCCGCCGTATTCATGAACCCTGCAGACGCCCGCAACCGGCTCCTCAACGAGGGTGAGCTGGCGTGGGTCTACGGCCCGCGGCGCCACGAGCTCGCGACGGTCGTCCTCGACGACAAGGTCAAGGTCGGCGACGTCATCCTTCGCGACATCGCGGGTTCGTCGCCGTCGGAGTTCGTTCGCGTGATCAAGCCCGATCTCGACACGCGCGGCCGGCGAGTGCTCGCGTGACG
>JBOHTL010000572.1:0-4501 GCA_050733735.1 Gemmatimonadaceae bacterium | reverse complement strand
CTCTCGCGCTCCAGGCCCGCGACGGCGTCGCCGGCCTGCGGGCTGCCCGCGATGGCCGTGTGCAGCAGATGCGTGTAGCCGTTGATTGCGCCGAGAGGGTTCCCGATCTCGTGCGCGATGCCTGCGGCCAGACGGCCGACACTCGCCATTTTCTCCACGCGCACGAGATGCGCCCGCTCTTCGAGCAGACGATCGGTCATGCGGTTGACGCTGGTCGCGAGATTGTTCATCTCGGCGGAATCGCCCGGAGCGACACGCCGCTGCAGATCACCGTTGGCGATGGCCTCCGTGGTCGTGATGGTCTCGCGCAGCGGGCGCAGCACCACGCGGTCGACCTGAAACGCGATGAACGCGACGAGCACGCATACATCCGCCGCGACCAGCACGCTGATGTAGATCGCGGCGTACTCGGGATCGAGCACGCCATACAACAGCACGACGCTCGCGACGCCGAGCACCAGCGCGGCGGCGGCGAGCAGCCCGAGGCTGAGCAACAGCTCGGTGCGAAGCGAAGGGCGGCGTTTCACGCGTGGATGAGAGAGTGAGTGGCGTCCGCGAGAAGGACGGACTCGGCCGGTAAAAAGAAACCGGGCCAGGCTTTCGCCTGACCCGGTGTACGACTGAGTACCGCGGTGTTACGGAATGTCGCAGACCGGCTCACCTTCACCAGCCGAGCTCACGACGGTGTTCGTCGTGTTGACCGCGATACCGCAAACCGAACCAGTCGGAAGCTGCGTATGCGAGTTCGTGGCGAGCCACCAGCCGGAACCAACCTGGATCGTCGGTGCGGTCGTGCCCGTCGTCTGGCTGAAGTTCAGCAGCACCAGGTTGGTGCTATAGCTCGAAGAATCCGAGAAGTAGCTCTCCTCCGCGCTCACCAGATTGCGAAGGTCGGACTTCATCGCGGTGACATACGCCTTCGACTTCGTGTTCGCGAACTTCGGAATCGCGATTGCCGCGAGAATGCCGATGATGACGACCACGATCAGCAGCTCGATCAGCGTAAAGCCTTTGCGGTTCATACTCTCTCCTGAGAAATGGGACTGCGGGTGGGAAATGCTACTGCAGCCGAGGGAATGAGAAGGCAATGCCGGGGCCAACCGGGCCCCTCAGGTGCAAACACTAGTGAACAAATAACTTAGCTGGTTTCATCATGAGGCAGAAGGCGCCCGGGAATCCGGTTTTCTGCAACTCGACTGGCACTTTGCAAGAGCCCGCTAGTGTCATTTTGACGACGCTTTGAGATCACGCTCGAGCAGCGTCAAATCAGGGAGAAGACGCGTTACGCGATGTCCTGGAAACATCGACCTGGCAAAATGATCGATATCCCGAAAGCCGGCCGGAAGTCGTCCGACTGGACCGAGAAGCAGGAAGCGAGACGTTGAATCCAACGCGGACAGTGGCGCGAGCTTTGGGAACCCCCAATGCGTGGCGTGGATGCGGGCCAGGTCACGCTCGAGAATGAATCCCCGATTGTATTGAGCGGCGGGCGAATCACCGTGAAACGCCGCGGGGAATCTCGAATCGGGAATGTCCATGAACCGCACCGGTATCTCCGAGGGCTCGTCACCGATGAGAGGGTACATCAGGTGTATCGAATAAAGCACAATGGGCAGGTTGGCCGGCCGGGCATGCTCGTAGGTCTGCGTGATCCTCCGAACGCCCGCCGCGAAGTTTGCCTCGGCCGCGCCTTCGCGGACGTACGCGGCGAACCAGAGCCACAAGACCACGAGGAATAGCCCACGGGCCGCCCACCGTCCACCGACTTCGGCGGCGAGCGCCGCCAGCGGAGCCAGCGCGAGTGTGGATAGAATGGCGTAACGCGGCAGCATTGATGGCTGACCGACCAGCGACACGACGGCCAGCGCGATGGGCATGGTGGCAGTGGCGAACAAGGCGATCAGAGAAGGGTCGGACCTCACTCCGTGGACGATCGTCCGCACCGCGACGCGTTGTCCTGAAAACCGGCGCGCAAGCGTCGCGATAAGCAGGAGCATCGCGGCCACGACGCCGATGGTTGCCAACCAGAACTCTATCGCCAAAGCCGTGAGCTGACCGGGCGCGAAATCCGGTATCCATGTGCGAACCGTATATGCCGACCGCTGGCCGAGCGCGAGCGGAACGACGACGAGGAGCGCCGACAAACCGTAGGCGGCAGGCGCAATGTCGCGCAGGCCGTTACGCCATCCAGTACCGTAGGCGGCAAGTCCCCCCAGCAGAAGGATGCCGAGTGAGATCACCCCGTACGGGTGAACCGTGCAGAGGGCGAAGGCCGCGACGCCTAGTCCGATGGCCGTGCGTCGTCCTGCCTTCGCGTTTGCTCTCGCGCGCGCAGACTGACGCTGCGCGAGGAACCATGCGACGATCACGGCGCACAGGAGCCAGGGCCCGTAGAAACGACCTTCGTACGCATGCGCGACGACGAGTGGATGGCTACCGATCGCCAGCGAACCCACGATACTGGGTCCCATCGAAAAGCGCCGCCGGAGTATCGCGAACGCGACGGTCATCGCCAGGAGCATGCAGGCCAACGAGAACGCGCGCACGACGGTTGGCGTCAGCGGTCCCGTGAGCTGCCGCAGCAACCAGTAGGCGAGATGTACCAGCGGAGTCCCGCCATCGGCACCGGCGGCCAGATCTTCCAGGATCTGGAGGGGCGACGAGCGGTTGGCCTCGAAGACCATCAGCCATTCGTCGACCCAGAACGGGCTGGTGAAGAGAATTCCCCCATCGCTGAGAACCATCACGAACGCGGTGAGCAAGGCGGCCAGGGACCCGAATGCCATGACATCGCGTGCGCTGACGCGTGTTGGGCCGGCGCTCTCTGTGACTGAGCGCCCGCGCAAGGAGTCCTGTGGCTGTGGCAATTCAGACATCAATTCAAGTCCCCGCGATGCCCGTGACGCGCGCCGGCGTCCCGGAAGTTTCGATCGTCATTCCCTGCCTCAACGAAGCTGAGACGATCCAGACGGTGGTTCGGGAAGCGCGAGAATCGCTCGACGCCAGCAACATCGCCGGCGAGATCGTGGTCGCGGACAACGGCAGCACCGACCGGTCCCGTGAGCTGGCGCGCAAGGAAGGCGCGCGCGTGGTCGCCGTAGAAGCGAGAGGTTATGGCGCCGCGCTCATGGGCGGGATCGCCGCTTCACAGGGGCGGTACGTCATCATGGGCGATGCCGACGCGAGCTACGACTTCAGTTCCATTCCCGCCTTCGTCGAGCAGCTCCGCGCGGGCAATGCGCTGGTCATGGGATGCCGACTGCCGTCGGGCGGAGGGCAGGTCATGTCGGGCGCCATGCCTTTCCTGCATCGGTGGTGGGGCAATCCGATGTTCTCCTGGATGGTGCAGCGCTGGTTTCGCGCACCGATCCACGACGTGCATTGCGGGCTGCGCGGCTTCACGCGTCAGCTGTACGATCAGCTGGAGCTGCGCTGCACCGGGATGGAGTTCGCCTCCGAGATGGTGATCAAATCGGCGCTCACGTCGGCCCGCATCGCCGAAGTCGCAGTCACGCTGCGCCCCGATCAGCGGTCACGCCGGCCACACCTGCGTACCTTCCGCGACGGCTGGCGTCACCTGCGCTTTTATCTGATGTACAGCCCGCGCTGGCTCTTCCTGCTGCCGGGTATCGCGCTCGT
The DNA here is from genome assembly GCA_050733735.1 of Gemmatimonadaceae bacterium. Lineage (GTDB taxonomy): Bacteria > Gemmatimonadota > Gemmatimonadetes > Gemmatimonadales > Gemmatimonadaceae > DASPMP01. The sequence goes on along the minus strand of JBOHTL010000572.1, from coordinate 862 downwards.
GGTCCTCGGCGCCATTGGATACGCGCTGGCAATGCCTGGAGTAAGCGTTTCCGGCGCGGAGCTGGACGTCAACGCTCTGCTGTTTTCCAGCCTGTTCGTCATCCTCGGTTATCAGTCGATTCTCTTCGCGATTCTGACGAAATCATTCGCCGTGGCCCAGGGACTGTTGCCGTCGACACGCCAGGTCGAACGTTTCTTCCAAGTGTTCAAGCTTGAGCGCGGCCTGGTTGCGGGCGCGGTCGTCACCGTCGCCGGCGTGGCGTTGCTCTGCGTCGTACTGCTGCGGTGGGCAGCCGTAGATTTTGGGCCGCTCGATTACCGCGCAACGCTGCGGCTCACGATCCCCGGCGTCATGTTCACGGCATTGGGCATACAGACGCTGTTGTTCAGCTTCTTCGCCAGTATCCTTGGGCTGCGGCGCCGCTGATGCTCGGCGCGGCGCACAAGAGGCTCGTGTACGGGCGACGCATCCGCGTCCTCGCGCGCCATCTGGCGGAGCTACTCCCCAGCGGCGCCTCGGTGCTGGACGTCGGCTCCGGCGATGGCTTGCTGGCCCGACGGATCATGAATGCGCGATCCGATGTCGCGATCACCGGCGTCGACGTCCTCGCACGGCCGACGGCGCACATTCCGGTACGGCTGTTCGACGGAGTCGTGCTTCCGTTCTCCGACGCCGAGTTCGACGTCGTCATGATGATCGATGTCCTTCACCATGCCACGCAACAGGACGCCTTGCTCCGTGAACTTGCCCGCGTGGCAAGACGCCGCGTCGTGATCAAGGACCACTTCGTCCGCGGGCTGCTCGCGCAGCCCACGCTTCGCTTCATGGACTGGGTCGGAAACGCTCATCACGGTGTGGCTC
>JBOHTL010000571.1:0-3513 GCA_050733735.1 Gemmatimonadaceae bacterium | reverse complement strand
CGGCGCATCTGCCGCCGGCTCGGCGCCGACGTGGTCGTGTCGGAGTTCCTGTCCTCGGAGGCGATTCGGCGTCGGATCGGCCGCACGCTGGAGGGCTGCGAGTTCGACGAGTGCGAGCGACCAATCGGCATTCAGATCTACGGCGCCGACGCTGCCGCAATGGCGGAGGCGGCCGCGCTCGTGACCCAGCACTACGCCCCCGACTTCATCGACATCAACTTCGGCTGCCCCGTCAAGAAGGTCGTGAAGCGCAACGGCGGCTCCGGATGTCTCAAGGATCTCTCGCTCGTGCAGACCATCATCCGCTCGGTGAGTGAGGGCACGCACCTGCCGGTCACCGTGAAGATCCGCAGCGGGTGGAGCGAAGAGACGCGCGATCCCGTCAGCATTGCGCTGCGCTGCCAGGACGCGGGCGCGCGGGCGCTGGCTCTGCATCCGCGGACCCGCACGCAGATGTACACTGGGCAGGCGCGGTGGCCCGAGATCGCGGCCGTGAAACAGGCGCTGCAGATCCCGGTCATCGGCAACGGCGACATCAAGACACCTGAAGACGCCGTGCGCATGCACCGCGAGACGGGGTGCGACGCCATCATGATCGCGCGAGGGTCGTTCGGCCAGCCCTGGATCTTCGACCAGACCCGTGACCTCCTGGACGGCCGCGAGAAGCGCCCCGACCCGGACATCGCGACGCGGTTCGCGGTGGCGATCGAGCATGCACACATGGCGGCCTCGTACGAGCCTGACCGGCGCGGCGCCGCGATCGAGTTCCGCAAGCACCTTGGCTGGTACGTGAAGGGAATTCCCGGATCGGCGGACCTGCGCCGCCGCCTGCACGCCGTGAACTCGCTGGACGAGGTTGAAGGGATCTTCGCGGACTATCTCGCGCAGCACGAACAGCTCGAGGCGCTCGAGGTATGACCCGCGAGCGCGTCCGCAACCTGCTCGCTCAGGTCGCGGACGGCACGGTGTCGCTGGAAGACGCGCTGCAGCATCTCGTTCAGGAGCCCTTCGAGTCGCTCGACTTCGCGACGATCGACCATCACCGCGCGCTGCGTCAGGGCTTTCCCGAAGTCATCTTCGGCGGCGGGAAGACTTCGGGACAGATCGTCGGCATCGCGGAGCGGATCACGGAGCGCCACGGCGCTTTCCTGGCCACGCGGCTGAGCGACGAGGCGATGGCGGCGCTCACCGCGCGCTTCCCGGACGTCCAGGTGAATGCGCTGGGACGCACCGCGCTGCTGCGGGGTGACGCGCCGGCGCCGGTCGGGAAGGGGACCATTCTCGTCGTCACCGCGGGCACCAGTGATTTGCCGGTGGCGGAAGAGGCCTCTGTGACCGCTGATGCGCTGGGCAATCGCGTCGCCCGGCTCACCGACGTCGGCGTCGCCGGCATCCACCGTTTGCTGGCGCGGAAGGACGAGCTGTTCGCCGCCAGCGTCGTCATCGTCATCGCGGGCATGGACGGCGCGCTGGCATCGGTCGTCGGCGGAATGGTCCGCGTGCCGGTCATCGCGGTCCCGACGAGCGTGGGATATGGCGCGGCCTTCGGCGGGATCGCACCGCTGCTCGCGATGCTGAACAGCTGCGCGTCGGGCGTGACCGTCGTGAACATCGACAATGGTTTTGGCGCGGCGATGGCCGCGTCGCGGATCACTCACGCGGACTGAGCGTCGCTGATGCGACTCACCCCGGTGGATCACTCCGTGCAACCCGGCGGCGCTCGATGACGTGGATTCCCACCTCGGCGCTGCTCCTTCTGCTGGTGCTTGCCGTCGCCGCCGTGCTGTTCCTGCGACGCCGCAAGACGCCCGCACCCTCGGTCAGGGAAACGACCACGCCTGTGCCGATGCAGACGGATCCGCGCGTCCGCCAGTTCCGCTTCACGGGGAGCAATCGCATCGTAGACCCGAAGCTCTCCGCGGCTGATCTCCGCATCGCCGCCATGGCCGCGGCCGAAGATGAGGATCTCCAGTCGGAGCTGGCGACGTTGGGCGCCTTCCTTCAGGACGTGCGCGATTCGATGGGTGCGGATGAAGCGGTGTTCTGGCGCTGGAGCGAGCGGCGTGATTCGCTGACGCCCTTCACCTGGTCAGCGCCGGGGGAACCGCGGCCGATGCACTTCGACATGGGCTCCTGGAGCGGATTGGTCCAGTGGTCGGCGCAGCAGCGCATGATGAACTTCGACGCCGATGCGCGCGTGGGGGTCACTCGTTTGGCTGCCGCGCCGATCATCCACGAGGACCGGCTCATCGGGGTGCTGAGCGTGTCGCGCGCAGGTGGGTTGGACCGCGGTCGCGAGCACATCAAGTCATGGCTGCCGAGGCATGCGGCGCAGGTCGCGCGTCTCGTGCTCGGCGCCGAGCTCCGACGCGAGTACGGCCGGCACATGCGCCAGAGCCAGGCGTTGCTCAACGCGGCAAAGCGCTTTCAGGGTCATATGTCGCAGGATTCGCTGGCGAAGGCCATCTGCGAGACGGCGTGCGCCGTCTCGTCCGCCACCGATGCGGCGCTGGTGCGCTGGCGCGCCGACGAACAGCGCGGGTGGCTGCAGTACGCCAGCGACGGATTTCGCGCTGAGCCGCGGCCACTCGGCAGCGACTCGTTGGTCGCCCGGGCGTGCTCGGACGGCATGCCCCTGCCGCTCGACGACGTCGCCCGGATGACGAAGCCGATCTCGCTCTTCAGCGACGGCGACGATGCCTGGAGACAGGGGAGCATGGCGATCGTGCCGCTGAAGCTCGAAGACCGCGTGATCGGCGCGATCGTGATCGCGTCGCCGGAGCGGGAGAACATCCTGCGGGAAGAGGCGACCAACGTCGGGATCCTCGGCGCCATGGCGGCGACGTCGCTGGAGATCGTGTGGGAGATGGAGGAAGTGAGCAAGCGCGCGCGAACCGACCCGCTCACCGGCCTGCACAACCGGCGGCATTTCGACGAGCTGCTGGGTCAGATGATCAAGCAGACTGACCGGTTCGGGGACCCCGTGGCGCTGATCATGGCGGACGTGGACAACTTCAAGAACGTGAACGACACCGGAGGACACGAGGCGGGCGACGAGGTGCTCAAGTCGCTGGCGGAAACACTGAAGGCCGGAGTCCGGGATGCGGATGTCTGCTCGCGGTTCGGTGGCGATGAGTTCGCGATCGTGCTGCCGAAGACCACGCTTCAGGGGGCCGCGGAGCTCGCCGACCGGCTGCGGAAGCAGGTGGAGACGAAGCCGGTGGTGGTGAATGGCGAGCCGATCAGTGTCACGATTTCCTGTGGTGTGGCGTGTTATCCGGATGGCGTGATCACGAAGGAGGCGCTGTTCGCGGCGGCGGACAGGGCGCTATACGAGGCCAAGAGCGCGGGGAGAAATTGCGTGAAGTCAGCGGTGCCAAAGCCAACTGGAATTGTGAGATAGAGCCTGCGCCAGCAGGCATCAGCCTGCTTGAAAGAATCGGTGTGGTAGGCTAGATTGGTGAGCGTGGAAGTGGTGCGAGGTTCGCGGTGCTGGGTGTGAAAACCTCGCAC
>JBOHTL010000570.1:0-5750 GCA_050733735.1 Gemmatimonadaceae bacterium | reverse complement strand
AGTCGCGGCGGGCGAGACGAGACCTATTTGCGCCTGATGTACCGGCCGTCGAATCCCGCGATCCAGGTCCTGCCGCTGTCCGTCGAGGTCTCGAACAGCTGACGCACCGTGTCGAGATGAATCGGGAAGAAGGTCAGCTTCTGCAGCACCCGAGCGCCGTTGGGCGCGAGCGTCCAACCCTCGAAGCGCATGGCGCCGTCGCGGAGCTCGCCTTCGTAGTCGAGCGAAGAGCCGCCGTCGGCGACCCAGACTTGCCGCCACTTGCTGCGGTTGGTGTCCCAGAAGTTGATCGACTTCCCCTCTCCGCCGCCGGGACCGCCGCCAGTCCAGTTCTCGACGATCATGCAGTGCTCGAGCTGCAGCTCGATGCGATTGTGGCCGAGCACCTGCATGTTGGGACCCGGCGGTTGCTGGAAGGGCGTCACGACCCAGTCCCCGATCCAGAAGTCGAACTGGCGCGTTTGCGGTGACGTGCGGCAGGGATACCGCAGGGCGACCATCCGTTCGCGAATCGCAGCATAGCGCGTGTCGCCACGGACCGACGCGAGCTCGGACACCGTGTCGAGAATGGCGACGGGAATCGCGCGCAAGGGCACGAGCTGATCGAGGTACGTGAACGCGCGATCGGCGTTGCCGCGCGCGGCGTCGAGGCGCGCGAGCCGATACGTCGCCGTCGGCACCTGAAAACGCAGCTCGAGCGCCTTCTCGAACGCGGGGATCGCCGCGTCGGGCTTGTTCAGCGCCTGCCGCGCCATGCCAAGTCGCAGCCAGGCCATGCCCTGTGTCGGCTGCTGCCGCGCGATCGCGGAGTACAGACGTTCGACCGTGGGCCAGTCGCTTCTGCGGAACGCGCTGTCCGCGCGGAGCGAATCCGAGACAGGAGCCTGCTGTGATGTCGCGATCAGCGCGCCGGCGAGGACGAGATGCAGCATGGTTGAAGGGGTGCTGGTGCACGATCAACCGTGCTGCATTCGAATTTCGTCACATGGCCTACGCCCGGTGGCCGTTTCCGCGCACCTTGTACTTGATCCAGAGCATGTCGCTCGCGGCGCGTCGCACCGACTTGAGACGCAGCTTCGCAACGGCTTTCTTCGGCTGCTCCCCCTCTACGTCGAACAACGCCGGCTCGCCCACTCGGCCGTCGGCCACGGGAGTGAGGAGCAGACTGAGCTCGTCCACCAGCCCCTCGCGCAGGAACGATCCGTTGGTCTCGCCACCGCCTTCGAGCATGAGGCGCCTGACGCCGAACTTCTCGCGCAGCTTGTCGAGGGCGACGCGGAGATCGACATCGCCTGCGCGACGTCCCGCGAAGAGATATGAGATGCCTTTCTCGCGCAGAAAGCGGAGATAGCCGTCCGGCGCGTCGCGCGTGAGCACCACGACGAGCGGATCTCCCTCGACGTTGTTGTCGGACCAGGCGAGCGTCGCGTGACTGTCGATCGCGATCGCGTAGCGCTGGCCCCGCTCCCGGGGGATCACGTAGTCCGTTCGCGGCACTTTCCCTGAACGACTCCGGCTTGGACGACGGCGACCTTTCGCGAACTCTTCCATCGTCTTCCGGCCGCAGACCCAGGCGTCGGCTCGATATGTGTCAGCCGTGCGTTCGTATTCGTTGTGTCCGGTTTCCGGAATATCCCAGCGGTCGGTTCGCAGACGCCCGTCGACCGAAGGCATCATGTGGCAGACGACGTATGGCTTCATGGATTCCTCGTTGGGAGTCGGCCGCGAATCTGCACGTCCCGCACCCATCGACACGTGGCGACCGGTTTGCGGGCCCAGGCACGCGCCGGGGCACCGGTTATGCGAAGTCAACAACGCCGACGCGATTACCGCGCGGTCGATTTCCTGGAGACCATTATGGCAGATCAGACGAACAAACCCGGCAATACACCCGAGCGAGACAGACAGGACCAGGGGCAGAACGGTGGCAACCGCGGCATCTCGCCGGACGAGAGCGGACGCACCGGCGCCGGCACCGAACGCGAGCGCGGCACCGTGCAGGAGCCGGGCACGCAGCCCGATCGCAATCGCCAGGGTGGCGGATCGGGATCCCAGAGCGACGAGAGCAGCCGGGATCGCGGCGGTCTGTAAGCAGGATCGTGAGAACAACAGAGGCGGGATGCTCGAGCGAGCGTCCCGCCTCTTTCGCACCAAGGCTCGGGCGCGTTTGAGATGCGTTCTCGCGCACAGGACTGGCGGTGGTTCGGAGTCCGAGATCTACAGTTTGATCTCGGATGCGGCGGGAACTGCCAATGAGGGCGGATGACGGCGTGACCCCATCTGGTTTGTGAACTGCGGAAATAACGTCGGATTCCTCACGCCGTTCACAAACCAATCGCCGTTGAGCTGCGCGCAAGAGTGCCATGCCGCGCTCGCTCACCTACGGTTCCGCAGTTGCGGCCTTTATCCGACCCTTTCGGCCCTATCCGAGATCCCCCGTAGATCTCTTTCCCACGCAGCAGCCAGTACAGCAAGGAAGATCTTGACTTGGCCGCGGAGATAAGACATCCTTTCCCCGGAACAGTTCCGGGGAACACGTGGGCTTAGAACTGCTTCAGGGCACGCTCGACACGATCATCCTCAAGACGCTGTCCTGGGGACCGCGACACGGATATGCGATCGCGCAATGGATCCACGAGACGACCGACGGCACTCTGCTCGTCGAGGACCGCGCACTGTACGTGGCGCTGCATCGGCTCGAGGATCGCGGGTATGTCGAAGCCGAGTGGGGCCTCAGCGATAACAACCGTCGCGCCAAGTACTATCGGCTGACCACGGCCGGCAGGAAGGCGCTCCGTGAGAAGGCCGCCGAGTGGTCCACGTATACGGCTGCGGTGGGCAAGATCATGAAGGCCGCCGACGCGTGAGCGACGCGCCGGATCGCTGGCCCGTCAACGCGGGACGCATTCGTCGGCTTCTCCGCCTGCGCGGCAAACAGCACGTCGCCGACGACGTCGAGAGCGAGCTGGCGTTTCACATGCAGAGCCGCATCGATGATCTCGTCGCGGCGGGAATGTCCATCGGCGACGCGGAGACGCAGGCACGCCGCGAGTTCGGCGACATTCACGCCGCGCGCGTGGAACTGGTGGCGATGGATCAGCGGCGTGAGCGCAGAACATCGATCAGGGAATGGCTCGCGGACGCCATCCAGGACGCGCGCGTCGCCGTGCGCGCCTACGTGAAGCGGCCCGCCTTCTCCCTCACCATTCTCCTGACGCTGACCGTCGGCATCGGCGCGAACACGGCGATCTTCGCCATCGCCGAGGCGGTCTGGCTCCGCCCTCTTGGATATCGCGACGCCGACCAGCTGGTGCACCTCTTCGAGACGCGCGCGTCAGAACCGGGTTCGCGGCGCGAGGCGTCGTACCCGGACTTCGCGGACTGGCGCGCCATGGCGCCCGCCTTCGCGGCGCTCGAGGGCTACAACGAGGGCAATGTCACCGTCGCCACCGCGTCGGACGGCGAAATGATTCGCTCGGCACGGGTGACGTCCGGCTTCTTCCGCATGCTCGGCGTTCGGCCCGCTATGGGACGCGACTTCACGCTGGAGGAAGAATCTGGCGCGCTCGTCGCCATCCTGAGTCACGAGCTGTGGACGACGCGTTTCGGCGGCGATCCACGCGTGCTCGACAGCTCCATCGTCGTGGACGGCCGCGCGCTGCGCGTGGTCGGCGTCCTGCCGCGCGGATTCCGCTTCGCCCCGCACGGCGACGCGCGCATCTGGACGCCGCTCGATGCCGACGCCGCCACACGCGCCAATCGGCTGAACCATTGGGTGAACGTCGTCGGCCGGCTGCGGGACGGCGCGAGCATCCCGGAGGCGGAGCAGCAGATGCGAGCCGCAATGTCGCGCATCGCGGAAGAACATCCCGAGAGCCATGCCGGCCGCGCCGCCGAGATCGTGCCGCTGCGCGACCAGGTGGTCGGACGCGTGCGTCCCCTGATGGCCGCATTGATCGGTGCGGTGCTCCTGGTGCTCGCCATCGCCTGCGCCAACGTCGCCAACCTGTTCGTCGCACGCGCCATGGAGCGCGGCCGCGAGATCGCGGTGCGAGTCGCGATCGGGGCATCGCGGGCGCGGCTTCTGCGCCAGCTGGTCGTCGAGAGCCTTCTCATTTCGCTGGTCGCCGCGGCACTCGGCATCTGGCTCGCGAGCCAGGGGATCACGGCGCTGCTTGCGTTTCTTCCGGACACGACGCTCGAGCACGTGCCGGCGTTGAACGACGTGCGCATCAGCATGCCTGTGCTGCTCTACACGACGGCGGCCGCCGTGGCGACGGCAATCGCATGCGGGCTCGCTCCGTCGCTGCACGCGTGGCGTGTCTCACCGTCGTCCCTGCTGCGCGGGGGCGCCGCGGGGACGCGAAGCCGCGGAATGCGCGACGCGCTCGTCGTTTTCGAGATCGCGCTCACCTTCGTACTGGTCGCCGGCGCGCTGCTGATGACGAAAAGTCTCCTGAACCTCATGCGCGTCGACCCGGGCTTCGCGACCACGAATGTGGTGACCGCGCGCGTTTCTCTGGCGCGCAACGTCTACCCGGAGGGGTGGCGCCAGCAGCGGTTCTTCGAGACGCTGCTCGACCGCCTGCGCCGGAATGGAGGAATCGAAACGCTCGGCGCCATCACCAACCCTCCGTTGAACGGCGGCGGCACCGTCACGTTCCGAGTCGAAGGCGAACCGGAGCCGCCGGCGTCGAGCCGGCACGAGGCGTCGTTGCGAGGGATCGCGGGCGACTACTTCCGCACGCTCGGAATTCCCGTGGTGGACGGTCGCGTGTTCGCGCCGAGCGACGACTCGCTGTCGCGTCCCGTCGTCATGATAAACCGTTCGCTCGCCAGACAGCTGCTCGGCGAGCGCTCCGCAATCGGCCGGCAGCTGCGGTTCTACGCATTTCCCGAGTCGGCATGGACGATCGTCGGTATCGTCGGCGACGTGCGGGCCGCCAGTCTCGACTCGGCGGTCCCGCCGACGGTGTACTACACGCATCTGCAGGCCGCGGAGAACAGGATGAACGTGATGATCCGGACCTCGCGCGACGCCGGGCCGGTCATCGCGGAGTTGCGGGAGGCCGTGCGCGAGCTCGACCCGCGCGTCGCCGTGTACGCCGCCGGTTCGATGAACGACCACGTCATGCGTTCCCCGGCGGTGCTCGCGCGCAGATATCCGCTGGTGCTCGTCGGCGCCTTCGCGCTGTCGGCGATCGTCCTCGCCGTGGTCGGCGTTTACGGTGTGATCGCCTTCGCGGTGGCGCAGCGGACGCGCGAGCTGGCCGTCCGCTCGGCGCTTGGGGCGACGAGTCGCGACATCTCGCGTCTCATACTCGGTCGCGGGGTGAAGCTGGCGCTCATCGGACTCGCAGCCGGCATTCCCGCGGCGCTGTTGTTGACGCGCTACCTGCGCTTCGCGCTGTACGGCGTGAGCAGCGTGGACGCGCTGTCGTACATGATCGGCGCGGCGGCGCTGGCGCTGCTGGTCATCCTCGCGTGCTGGATCCCGGCGCGCCGCGCGTCACGGCTCGATCCCGCGGGCGCACTCCGGGCCGACTGAACCTGTTTCGCGGTGTCGGGGCCAGTTGAGGCAGAAGCGCGAGACTGGCGGTGTCGCGGAGTCTGAGATCTACGATTTGATCTCGGATGCGGCGGGAACTGCGGATGAGGGCGGATGAGCGTAACGGGAGCCAGTCAAGCTCGGAGGAACCAGTCGCGCTAGACGGGGGTGAGGCGCAGGGACGGGCCCAGCTCCATGCTGA
>JBOHTL010000569.1:0-6513 GCA_050733735.1 Gemmatimonadaceae bacterium | reverse complement strand
CGGAGGGGGTGGGGGGGGTGGGGAGGGTGAGGGGGGTGGGGAGGGTGAGGGGGCTGGGGGGGGAGCCGGTGGTGAGGGAGGAAGTCCGCAGTCGTGAGCAAATTCTATCTCACGACCGCCATCGACTACGCGAACGGCGATCCACACATCGGGCATGCGTACGAGAAGATCGGAGCGGACGCGATCGCGAGGTATCGTCGCCTGCGCGGCGACGACGTGCACTTCCTCATCGGCATGGACGAGCATGGGCTCAAGGTGGCCCAGGCCGCCGAGGCGCGCGGCCTTACCCCGCAGCAGCAGGTGGACGAGATCGCGGCCGCGTTCGAGCGCATGTGGAAACGACTCGCGATCTCGCACGATCGCTTCATGCGCACGACGGAAGACGCGCACAAGACGGGGGTGCGCGCCCTGATCAAGCGCATCTTCGACAACAATCCGGACGATTTCTACGAGCGCTCGTACACCGGCTGGTATTGCGTCGGCTGCGAGTCGTTCAAGACGGACGCCGAGATCGTCGACGGCAAGTGCGTGCTGCATCCGACGCGCACGATGGAATGGGTGGAGGAACGCAACTGGTTCTTCCGGCTCAGCAAGTATGAGAGCTTCCTGAAGCGGCTGCACGCCGAGCGTCCGGACTTCCTGCGGCCCGACACGCGCCGCAACGAGATCCTCGGCATCCTCGAGGGAGGTCTCGAGGACATCTCCGCCAGCCGGTCGCGGCTCACATGGGGTGTTCCCTTCCCTGCGCCGCTCTCCACCGGAGAGACGCAGACGACGTACGTGTGGTTCGACGCGTTGCCGAACTACCTCACCGCAACCGGATTCCCGGCGAAAGGCTACAAGGAGCGCTGGCCCGCCGAGCTGCACATCGTCGGCAAGGACATCACACGGTTTCACGCGATCATCTGGCCCGCGATGCTCCAGGCCGCCGAGCTGCCGCTGCCGGACCGTGTGTGGGCGCATGGCTGGGTCATGCTGGGCGGCGAACGGTTCAGCAAGTCCGCGGGCGTGCAGCTCGACATGAGCGAGGCGATCGACCGCTTCGGCCCGGATGCGTTCCGATACTATCTGCTGCGCGAGGTGCCCTTCGACACCGACGGCTCCTTCTCGTGGGAGCGGTTCGAGCAGGTGTATACGTCGGAGCTGGCGAACACCTGGGGCAATCTCGCGAGTCGGGTCATCGCGATGATCGAAAAGTATTTTGATGGAACGGTTCCCGGGGCAGGCACCGCTGCACTCGATGCCGCCGACGCCACCGACATCGACGGATACCACGCCGCGATGGATGGATCGCGCGGCTTCCTGCTCCACGAAGGGCTGCGGCGCGTGATGGCCTGCGTCATCCGTGGCAACGAGTTCGTGCAGAGCAGCCAGCCCTGGGCGCTGGCCAAGTCACCCGAGAAGCGAGACGAGCTGGCGTCGGTCATGGCAGCGCTGGCGCGAGCGCTCGCGCGTCACTGCGTCATGCTCTTCCCGTTCGTGCCTGCCAAAGCGCAGGCGCTCTGGGAACAGCTGGGCGCGCCGGGCCGCGTGGAGGACCAGCGATTCGAGGCGCTGACCACGCTCGACGTGACGGGCTGGCGCGTAAACCGAGGGGACCCACTGTTCCCGAAAACCACCAACGGCGGCTAGCCGCCGTTGGCAGTCGTGACAGCTACGGTGTTTTTGTACCTGCGGGTGGTGCCGGCTGCTTGGAGAAATCCACCGTCGGCGCTGCCGTGGATCCCGGCGCCGCCTGGAAGTATTTCCGTGGCTCCGCGCCGGTGACTTTCGCGGTCATGACCTGCGGGAACCGGCGGATGTACGCATTGTACTCATTCACCGCGGCGTTGTAGTCGTTCCGCGCAACGGCGACGCGATTCTCCGTGCCCGTAAGCTCGTCCTGCAGACGGATGAAATTCTGATCCGCCTTGAGCTGCGGATAGGCTTCGACCACCGCGAGCAGGCGACCCAGGGCGCCGGTCATCGACGCGTTGGCTACCGCCATCTGCTCGGCATCTCCCGACCGAACGGCGCCGATGAGGCCCGACCGCGCGTTCGCCACCTGCGTGAAGACGGCTTCCTCGTGCGCGGCGTAGCCCTTCACGGTGTTCACGAGGTTGGGAATGAGATCCGCGCGACGCTGCAGCTGGACCTCGATCTGGCCCTGATACGCCTGCGCGCGCTCGTCCAGCTCCTGGATTCGGTTGTAGCCGCAGCCCGTCGTGAGCAGCGCCAGCGACACCACGACTCCACGCCAACGACGCAACATGTCTGATCTCCTGTCGATCGTACGATGGTACTCGATGAACATTACGCGAGGACCGCTGTGCGGATTCATTTTGCCCTCCCCGAGAAGCGGTCGAGGTAGCGCACCACGAGCTGCACGCCAGTCAGATAACCAGTCAGGACGCCCGCGACTTCCGGGGGACGAATCGGCGTTTGTCCCCGCCGATGCCAGGCCACGCGCACGAACGGCGCCGCATCGAGCTCCACCAGCGTGGCGACCCGCTGAGCCACCTCGAGATTGTCCGCCGACGGCGTTTCGCCCTTGAGTCGCAGCAGCGCGCGCAGGACTACCATGACCGTGCTCGCGCTGTCTTCGAGGAGCGCGAGCTGCACCTTCGCGTCGTTGCCGGCCGCGAGCGCGCCGCGACGCAGCTGCAGCAGCGTGCCCATCGCCTCGTGCTCGAGCTGCAGGCGCAGATGCGACTGATCGACGCGTACTTCGCTGCGGAAGTCGCCGAAAAGCACGCGATGCCGCTCGAGGATGTCGGCGTACTCCATCGGAAAGATGTCGGCCGATCCATGCCATTCGTCGAGCGTCAGCGTGAGCGGCGGCGGATTTCCCGAATCCGCCCACGCTTTCGCCGCGGCGGATGCCGCCTGGAGTCGGCTCGCCTCGAGCGAGTCGACGAGCACGAGAATGTTGTAATCCGACTTCGCCGAGTGATCGGTCGTGGCCTGCGATCCGTACAGCACAACGGCGTGCAGTCCCTGCCCGAAGGCGTTGCGCAACTGCGAGACGAGTTCCTCGAGAGTCATCTTTGCCATTTACCAGCTCCTCCCTGAACCGCCTCCACCGAAACCTCCGCCGCCACCGAAACCACCGAATCCCCCGAACCCGCCGCCCCCGCCAAAGCCGCCACCTCCTCCCCAGCCGCTGCGCCGGCCGTACCCACCACCGAAGCCTCCAGGAAAGGGCAGGAAGATGGGAATGCATCCGGGGCCGCCGCATCCGCGTCTCCGACCCCGTCGCCCGCTGCTCAACATCGAAAAAATGACGAAGATCAGCAGAAAGATGACGACTGGCGGAATTCTCAATCGACCCGAGGGACGCTCGCGCGCCTCGGGAGCCGACACACGGAGCGTCGTGTCGAGCTGGAAGCCGAACTCGCGGGCGTAACGCTCCGCGAGGCGATAGGTGATCAGGGTGAGCGCGGCGCCGTAGTCCGCCGCCCGGAACGCGGGCAGCGCTTCATCCTGAATGGCGCCCGAGGTCGCGTCGGTGATGAACCCTTCGGCGCCGTAGCCGGTCTCGACGCGCACGTATCCGCGTCCGTCGCGACTGGTCTCCTTCGGCACCACCATCACGATGACACCGGCATTGCGCGCCCGATCGCCGACGCCAGTGCCGCTGGCGCCGACGCCCCACTGGCGGCCGATCTGCCGCGCGACGTCCTCCGGAGGACGCCCGCCGAGATCGGGAAGCGTCACGACGACGATCTCGCCGCGCGACTTCGCGCGCACGTCGGTGACGAGCGCCTGAATGCGCGCTTCGGCCTCGGCGGGAATCACGTTGGCGAAGTCGTTCACGAACCCCGTCGGCTCGGGCAATTGTATCTGTCCGAGCTGCAGGAACAGCGCAGGCGTGACGAAGAGCGAGTGGATCACCGCTTCGAGTCTAGCGCACTCTCGACGCGATGTCATGCGTTCAGCTCGCGTCAGCCACACAGCCCATGATGCGCGCCTCGGTGGACCATCGTCACAGCCGGCCATATGTTTGTGAGCATGACGCGATCTCTCGTCCTGCTGCTGCTGGTAGGCGCCTGCCGCCCGACGGATGGCAGCACACAACGAGCGGCTCCTCCCGCGGGCACGACCGGCGGCGCGCAGACGCAGCCGATGAGTCGCGCCGACTCGCTCAGGGTCGATTCTCTTCTGCAGCTCGCGGACGCCGGACGAATCCAGGGCTCCGCATCCGCGCCGGTCTGGCTCGTGGAGGTCAGCGACTTCCAGTGCCCGTACTGCAAGCAGTGGCACGACCAGGTGTACCCCACGATCAAGCGGGACTACATCGATCGCGGCATCGTGCGCATGGCGTACGTGCACATGCCGCTCAACATCCATCCCAATGCGCAGCCCGCGGCCGAGGCATCCCTCTGCGCCGCGATACAGAATCGCTTCTGGCCGCTGCACGACAAGCTGTTCGAGACGCAGGAGCAGTGGGCGGGCATTCCGAATCCCGAACCGTTCTTCGATTCGCTCGCGGTCGCAAGCGGCGTGGACGAGCAGAGATATCGCGAGTGCATCCTGAGCGGAGTCATGAAGCGGGTGATCAATGGCGACCAGGCGCGCGCTGCCGCGGCAGGGGTGACCTCTACTCCGTACTTCTTCGTCGGCAACGAACCGATTCGCGGACTGGCGCCGCTCGACGCGTACCGCCAGGCGATCGAGCGCGCTCGCGCGGCGGCACCCCCGCCCCGCGAGTGAACCCCCTGGTGCGGGCGCTGTACGCGGCGGCCGCACAGATGGCCAGCTCCGCGTCGGCCGTTGTCCCGCAGGGGGCCAGCAAGCTGTCGCTCACCTTCCGCGCCAGGCGAGGAATCCGCGAGCGATACCTGGCCTGGGCGCACGAGCACCGCGATCGGAGCAGACCGCTGCTCTGGATGCACGCGCCCTCGGTCGGCGAAGGGCTCATGGCGCGGCCAATTCTCGGTCTCCTTCGCGAGCGTCATCCCGGCCTGCAGCTCGCCTACACGTTCTTCTCGCCCAGCGCGGAGGAATTCTCACGCACGCTCGACGTCGATTTCCGTGAGTACCTGCCATTCGACGCGGTCGCTGACGCGCGCGCCACGCTGGAGGCGCTGGTGCCGCGCGCGCTCGTCTTCAGCAAGCTCGATGTCTGGCCCGAGCTGGTGCATCAGGCGCGCGACCGTGGCGTCAGGCTCGGCTTGATCAGCGCTTCGCTCCCGCCCGAGTCGCTGCGACGCTCCCGATTCGGCACGATACTGCTGCGCGATGCGTACGCGGCACTCGACGCTGTGGGCGCCGTGGACGAAGACACCGCCGTGCGCCTGCTCGAGATCGGGGTGCGACCCGACGTCGTCGTCGTGACCGGGGACACCCGCTACGACCAGGTGTCGCAGCGCGCCTGGAACGTCGATCGCGCGGCCGGCCTCGTGGCGCGCCTCGCCTCCGAGCGGCCGACGCTGGTCGCTGGCTCGACCTGGCCAGCCGACGAGCGACATCTGCTCCACGCGTTCGTCCGCGTCCACCGGCGGGTGCCGACCGCGCGCATCGTCCTGGCGCCGCACGAGGTGACCCCGCAGCACATCGAGCCCATCGTCGCGTGGGCTGGCGCGGCAAACCTGCCGCTCGCGCGCGTCGACGAGCCCGAAGCGGGAGAGGCCACCGTCATTCTCGTGGACCGGTACGGCATTCTCGGTGATCTGTACGCAGTGGCTGACCTGGCATTCGTGGGCGGCGGATTCCACGACGCGGGCCTGCATTCGGTCCTCGAGCCGGCAGCCTTCGGCGCGCCCGTGCTGTTCGGGCCGAGGCACACCCGCAGCCGCGATGCTTTGGAGCTGCTGAAGCACGGCGGTGCGCTTGCGGTTCATGGCGGCGCCGACATCGAGCGCGCGATACTCGCCTGGATCGGCGACCCCGACCTGCGTCGCTCGGCAGGCCAGCACGCGCTCGCGGTCATCGAGCGCGGGCGTGGGGCTGCGGAGCGCTCGCTCCGTCTCGTCGAAGGACTACTCGAGTAGTGCCTGATTCTGCGAAAGGGAAATGGTGGTGCGCGCTGCGTTCGACTCGCAACTACGACTCGCAACTAAGACTGGCGGCGTGCCCAGGTATGGATCTTCAGTTGATCTCGGATAGGGCGGGAACGACGGATATGGGCGGATGACGGCGTAACCCCATCTTGTTTGTGAAAAGCGGAAACCAGTCGATGTCCCGCCGCCGTTCACCAACAAGATGCAGTTACGCGGTGATCAGCCTGATCCGCTGTTTCGGTTCTGATCCGAGATCGACGGTACCTCTCAGATCCCACGATGCGGCCAGTCAATCGGCAGGCCGCTCGAGCTGGCAGTGCGGACACTAGGCGGTGCGCGCGACCGCCGCTCCGGGCCTATGCGACAGCATCTGCTTGCCGGGTTTGTGCAGGAAGAAGCCCTGCACGAGATGCACGCCGATGCTCCGAACAGTCATGAACTCTTCGGCGCGTTCCACACCTTCCGCGATCACCATCGCACCGTGGTCGTTCGCGAACTTCACCATGGTCTCGACGAGATTCTGCTTGATGAA
>JBOHTL010000568.1:0-15112 GCA_050733735.1 Gemmatimonadaceae bacterium | reverse complement strand
GCTCCGGATTGGGCAGCCATGAGACCCCGATGGCGCCTTCGAGTTTGTGAACGCGGGCGATGCGCGGTGCCGAGGGTGGCGTCCCGTCCGGGGGACTGACCGTGTGGGTCGCTGACGCCTGGCTCTCGTTGAATGCGGAATCGACCGCCGTGATGCGATAGAAGAACGGGTGGTCGGCACGCGCCGGAATGGTATCGACGAATCGCGCGGCGACCGTCGGTGTCACGGACAGTAGCGCGAACGATCCCTGTCCGTCGATCGAGCGATACACGCGATAGCCGCGCAAGTCCGTCGCTGCGACGTGACGCCACCGGAGCATGATCCGACCCGTGTCTGCGACCGACGCCAGTGAGTCGGGCGCGGCCGGCGGCTCGCGATCCGGCACCTCGGCCAGCGTGAGGGCAGACGGCTCACTCTCATGGCCCGCGTCGTCCAGCGCCGTGACACGATACCAGATCACGCGGCGAGTTGGCCGGCCGGGATCGCGCTGTTCCCGCAGCGGGGCGCGAACCGGCTGGCCGATCCTGACGAACGGGCCGGCCGAGCTGTCCGCGCGCCACACCTGATATCGCGTCGCGCGCGAATCGGCGGCAGGCTGCCACGACACCAACACGGTGTCGCCGCTGACACGGGATTGCAGCAGGACGGGCGCTTCGATGACCACAGGGGCGCGGTAGACGAGCGCTGTCGGCGCCGACGGCTCCGAAACCCTGCCGAACATGTCGATGCCGCGCACCCAGTAGTACGCGGAGTCCGGCGGCGGTGCCGTGTCCGTGAAGAACGTCGCCGACGCTTCGATCGCCGCTCCGTCGTCGCGGGTGAACACGATGACCGGTGCGTCGTTGAGCCGGCGCGCGCTCGTCACGTCGCGGCGCGTGCCGCGGTAGACCTGATAGCCCGAAAAGCGGGGCTCGCTCGTCCACTTGAGGGCGGCGCCGCGTGGTCCCGCGAGCGCCGCGACACCAGTCGGTCCGCCGGCCGAACGATATCCGCCCGCGATCACCGCTCCGCTCGTCGCCGCCACGCGTTCGCCCGACGCAGTCAACTCGATGAGCCGGTACTCGTAGGCGGATCCGGCGGCGGCCGACGCGTCGTCGTAGCGCAGTCCCAGCACCTGAGCGACGCCCGGCTCGAGATCCGCCGAGAGCAGCAGCATTCCGCGGAAGGTCTCGGGATCGGCAAGCTCGGCACCCGGTTCCTCCGGGAACACCAGTCCGCTGTACCGCTCGAACTGATCTCCCATGATCGCTCGGCCCGCGGCGCGATCCCGAACCCGAGTGATGGGACGCGCCGTCAGACGAGTCCACGGTGCGACGCTCGACGAGCGTCGTTCCACGAAATAGCCGGCCGGCCGGGCTCCCTCGTTCCAGACCCAGCGCAACACGACTCCGCGCTCTGTCGGGGCCGCGAAGAACGGCGTGCTCTGCGCGCCGAGCGAGCCTGTCAGGAGCACTACCGCGCAGAGTCCAGAGATTCGCGTCATGGCTTCCTCTTCGACATGCCGATGCCGGTGATGTCCACCGTCGGCGGCGGAGTGGCCACGGTCGGCGCGGTGTTGACCACTGTGGGCGCGGCGGTGACCACCAGTGGCGCCTCGGGCGGGATCGTGAACGTGAAGGAGCGCCATCCCTCGCGGCGGTGGTTCAGGCGGACCGTGATCGAGGACGTGCCCGGGACCGGGAGCGCGGCATCGCTTTCGGCGGCGAAGCGGACATCCAGGATGTTCTCGTAGACGGCCGGTTTTCTGCAGGCCTGCGCTTTCGAGATTGTGGTTACGGCCAGCGTCGGTGCCGTACCGCCTGCCCACTGACACCGCGTCCGCGGAATCACGGTCCATCCGCTGAGTCCCACGACTTCGATGGAATCGATGTCGGTCCACGTCATCGGTTCAGGGCCCGCGAGCGCGATCCGGACGCGCTGCAGGTAGTTGCCGCTGCCACTGAGCGGGCCTGGCCCGCGCGTTGGCGTGATGGTTTGGGTGGAGGTATTCACGTGATCGAAGAGCGTGGCGTACGCGCTGGTCACGAAGCTGACGGCGTAGTGTTCCCGGGCGCTCGTATCGCTGTTCACGAGCGCGAACCGATATGACGTGCTTGGTGTCAGCGCCGCCGCTGCGGGGCGGAACGCATACAGCGTCGGATCGGTCGTCGTCGTACGCCGGACTGCGGCGTACGGGTAGCTGTGTGTGGCCCAGGCGCCGGGCACGCTGTCGGTTCCATTCGCGACGAGCACCGCCCGCACCGCGCCCGACGTGAGATCCGGATGCGTGTTCGAGAACTGCACGCGAATGGCGCCGGCGTTCGGCCCGCCGAAGTACAGCGGAGTCGCGCCGCCGCGCGGGTCGGTCTCAGTGACCAGTTGCGCCAGGATCGGCGCGAAGCCGGTGGTGCGGAATTCCACGATCGAGTTCACCGTCTGCTGCACCACCCAGTCGTTGCCGCTCTGCTTCTCGAGCACGAACGTCGCGCGCGCGCGATACTTCGTCGCGGGATTCAGCGTGGCGTACCCCGGCGCCTTGACCACGAGCGTGGTGCGCTCCTCCTGCCAGTCGCGGATGACCACGCCGATCGACTGCCACGCGGGTGCGGTGCGTGTAGTTATCCCGCCCGACCGGTCGCGAATGGTTCGTGTCTGGGGCACTTCCTGCTCGAGCACCGGCGTCCCGCTGAGCCGCAACCGGAATACACCGTCGTCAGTGCCATACTGGGAGCCTTCGGTCATGCCGAGGTAGTACGTCATCCCGCTGAGGGGCGCCGCCGTGTCTCCCGACAATGGGTATGTGGCGGCGACGAGAACGAAGGAATCGCTTTCGGACTCGTCGGACCCCGGCACATCACCCCACTTGTACCGCATCCGGTAGGTGCCCTTCACGGTGCCTGAGGCGAACCTGTACCTGAACCTGATTCTCCCCCATACGCCCATGGGATCCGGAAAGCGGAACGCCATGCTGGATCGCAGCTCGCCGCTGAAGATCTCCCACCACTTGTCGAGTGCTTTCACTTCGGCGCTCACCTCGCCCCAGAGCTCGCCCTCGCCCATGACCTGGAACGGGCGATACCGCAGCTCCGCCGACGCCTCGTATCCGGCGTCGACGCTCCCGCGGAAGATGCTGACGCGCTTGGACGTGTCGAAGTGCGTCGCCATCCCCGCGTACACCCGGTCGCGGTCCATCTGGAAGAACGCCGTCGATTTCAGGTTCAGGGTCGACGGCAGCAGCGTGAGCGAATCCGGCTTTTGCGGCGTGCCGACGTTGATGTACCAGCTCGACGGCTCGAAGTGCAGCTCGGCCCAGCCGCTGCCCTTGAGCGCGGGCTTGAGATCGACGTTGGCGACCAGATTGGCGTGGAGCACGGGCTTCGAGACCGGCAGGTCGATGAACACCGTGCCCCAGAGCTTCTTCTCGCGCTTCGCCACTTCCGTCAGCATCCAGTGGTCACCGCGGAGCGTGAGCTTGTCGAGACCGCCGTTCATGTTGACGCTGGCCTCGAGCCAGGTGTCGGCGTTCCAGATGTAGCCGGAGTTGGCCGACGTGCCGATCGAGACAGCGGCCTTCAGCCCGAAGTTGTTCGTCGAGTCGGGACGGTACGTCGCCTTGAGCGTGTTGGTGTCGATCACCGCGACCATGCGCGAGTATGCGCCACCGGCGAATCCCCAGATCGCGAGCGGCAGCGGCCCGAGCTGAATCCCGGGGGGTGGCAGCACCAGTCGGGCGTCTACGTACCAATACCGGAAGCGGTTCGGATTCAACGTCGAGCCGGCGATGAACGTGCCGTCGACGCTGAACTGGTTCTGCACAGCCATGCGAACGGCCGCCTTGAATGCGTTTCCATAGACGGAATCGTTCTGCACGTACTCCAGCCCACCACGGAACGCGACTGCTGCGTTCTCGAAGTTCACGTCGAGGCGATCCACGGCGAGGCGGTCGAAGCGCCAGGACGCGCCCGGCGCATCGCGCTTCGCGAATACGCGGAATGCCCCAGCCGATGCAGGAAGATTGTCGTTCAGCGAAAATCGGCCGGCGACGCCGAGCCACACTTCGTTGCCGTTGGCGCCACTACCGAAACCGATGGAATCGACGGCGACGGGAAATCCGCCGAAGCCGGCCTCGTTGCCCTGGTCGAGCGCCAGCCAGCCGCTGCCGAGTGTGAGCCTGCCCTCGCTCGAGATCGCCAGCCCGTAGACCTGTGCTTCCCGAAGCGCGATCCCTTCTCGCGCGATGCTGAGCTTCGCGTCGACCTTGAGGGTGCCGACCTGGTCGTCGTACAGCAGCTCGCCGCGCTGAATCACCGCGTCGCCGCCCAGCGCCGGCATCGCTATCCTCTGCGGCTCGGTGATCTTCGCATAGGCGCGCTCGACGCCATTCGCGTTGAAGACCGCGAGGTAGGGCAGGTCGCCTTCCAGGAACGGCGCCCGGAGAATGCCCTCGACGTAGCCCTCTTCGAGGTTGCCCGACGCGAACTCCAGACGCAGAGAGTCGAGCCGCCCGCTGAAGCCGCCAAATCCCACGGCGCCCAGCCGTTCCAGCTGAGAACCGACGACGAGCCCGGAGAGTCCATTTCCGTCGACGGCGAGCTTGTACCCCGCGATCTGAACGTTCCCTGATTCGCCCTTGGCGGGTGGCGGTGTGCCTTCCGCGTTCCACGACGACGGCAGGAAGACGCGAACGCTGTCGAAGAACACGCCGCGCCAGCCATTCTCCTTGCCTGATGGCGACGCAGATCCGGAAAGATCGACCCAGGCGTTGCCGCTCTGGAGGCGCAACCCGGTCTGCCCAATTCGCGCTTTGGGAATCCCGTCGGTCGCGAGCAGCACCTCTCCATCGGTGCCGAGCCGCGCGCGCGCGAAGCGGACGGTGATGGTGGAGTCCAGCGACTTCACTTCTTTCTTGGTGGTATCCTTCCAGATGGTGTCCGGCTTGTCCTTGATGAGCCCCACGCCAGGTGGAAAGCGAAATGTTCCCTGCAGATCGAGCTGACCGCCGCCATCCGCCAGCGTGAGCGTGGTCGAGTCGGCGGCGAGCGTCAGCTTTGCATTGTCCAGGCCGAAGACACCGCTCGAGAAGTCCCGCAGCAATCGCAGCGTTCCGCGCGGCCCGCCGGAAGCGATGCCGAGGTTCTCGAACGCGAAGTACAAGGACCGATCCCTCAGTTCCGCGAGGACGCGGAGGAGCTGCTCCTTCGAGGCGGAATCGTTCGCGATCGCCTTCACGTCGTTGACGATGCGGCAGACCGTGGTGCGGTGATGCACGGTATCCACGGTGATGGGCGTGACGTTGCCTTCGAGGTCCTCGCCACCAGACTCTGTCATCGTCATTTCCGGGCACTCCGCCCCGGCCGCCAGCTGCACCGATCCAGCATCGCCTATGGAATCGGCGATCCCGAAGCCGACGAAGAGCGACGCGGTGCCCGACAGCCCGGCATACTGCTCGCCGCCGGAATCCGCGACGAACACGAGGCGCTTCAGATTCACATAGAACGGGACGGGCAGAGCCTTGAGCGGGTAGTCGAGAATGCCGTCGCCGAGCGGCACGTTGATGACGTGCCGTGGGCCGTACAGCACACGCGACCGCGCCGAGTCCAGGTGCAGGCTCTTGAACCGGAAGGACGGCTCGAACACGCCGGGGATGATCTTCACGCGGCCGCGACCGCTGAAGTTGTTCGGGGACGAATCGCTGATTGAAAGAACCTTCACGTCCATCCCGCCCCAGCGCAGCGACGCCACGATGATCTCGTCGGACGCGGTGTCCGCGACGGGCGCGGCCGCGACGATCATCGGCGATTGCTTCGCGAACGTCCATGCCTCGCTCTTGCCCTGGCGCTCGCCAACAGGCTGTCCCGCGGCGTCGATCGCCTGCACCTGCCACACGTACCTGGTGCTGTCGTCGAGCGGCAGCGCGTCGGACGGATACGAGACTGTCGTCGTCGTGACGTCGGCTTCATACTGCGGGACGTTGTTCAACGCCTCGAGCGGCGCCTGGCCCGGAAGCATCGGCGTCACCCGCAGGTGATAGTTGACCTGGTTCCCCGGCCCCAGCATGACGGGCGACCACACGAAGGTGGGGCGTGGAACGCGGATGGTATCCGTGTCGAATGGCGCGATGAGCGATGGCGGCTGCGGCGCGGTGATCGAAAAGGACGCGCACTCGTTGGCCAGCTGCGCTCCGGGCGATTCCGGCAGCCCCTGCCGCACCGTGACGCAGAACTGATACTCGCCATCGGGAATGCGCCCCGTGCGTTCGATCTGGTCCCGCAGCGCCGCCGTGTACGTCACGCTGTTCCGGTCCCAGATTCCGTCGCGGGTGCTGAGGAGCAGCTGGCTTGGCCGCACGAACTCGAAGGGCGTGCTCACGCCGTTGATGACCGCGGCGCCGCCGCGCAGTATGCGGCCGTTGAGATGAAACGCGACGTTCGCGCTTCCCGAGTAGGAAAGCACCAGCGTGACGATCGACGGATCCGATTCCCAGTCCGCGATGTACGGTGACGGGTCGGGCCGCACGTTCACGAACGCATTCCATTCCGGCGCTTGTGCTCCACTTTCGTGTGCCAGACCGGTCAGCAGGGCCGCAGTCGCGGCGGCAAGTCGCATCGTTCGCATCGTCATGGCGTCGGCGGTGTGATGAGCGTTGGCGTGGTGCGGCTCGTCGTGGTGCCGTCGCCGAGTTGTCCCTCGTTGTTCGCGCCCCACCCGTAGCCGGTGCCGCCGGTCACCACCGCGACGACGTGGGTAAATCCCGCGTCCAGCGAGGTAAAGGTCAGTCCGCCCTGCACTGGCGTCGGTGTGAGCCTTGTCGTGTTCGTCCCGTCGCCGAGCTGCCCGACGTTGTTGGCGCCCCAGCAGTGGCCCGCGCCCGCGGTCGTGATGCCGCACGAGAATCCGTTTCCGCCGCTGATCGACGCGAATTCCAGCCCGCCGGCCACTTCGGCGGGCGTGGTGCGCTGCGTCTGCGTGCCGTCGCCCAGCTGGCCGGAGTCGTTGGCCCCCCAGCACAGCGCCGCGCCGCTCACCGCCACGCCGCACGTGTGTGCCGATGCCGCGCTCAACGACGCGAAATTGATGAAGCCTGAAACCGGCGTCGGAACGTTGACGTTGCTGGTCGAGCCGATGCCGAGCTGCCCGCTGAGGTTGTGGCCCCAGCAGTACGCGATTGCAGACGCGTTGAGCGCGCAGGTATGTGCGCCTTTGGCCGCGATCTGCGTGAACGTGTGGCCGCCCGTCACTGCCGTCGGCGCGAGCCGGTTGTCGTTCGTGCCGTCACCGAGCTGGCCGGAACCGTTCTCTCCCCAGCAATACGCCGCGCCCGCGGCGGTGAGGCCGCACGTGTGCTGTTCGCCCACGGCGATGGTCGTGAACGTCAGGCCGCCGGTCACCTGCTGGGGTGCCGTTGCGTTGTTCTGCGTGCCGTCGCCGAGCTCGCCGGATCCGTTTGCTCCCCAGCAGTACGCCCCGCCAGCCGGCGGGACCAGAACGCAGGTGTGGTGGCCGCCCGCGACCAGCGCGGTGAACGTGGCTTCCGCCGGAACGATCGTAGGGACGTTGCGCTGCGTCGTCGTGCCGTCGCCAAGCTGTCCGTCGAAGTTCCGCCCCCAGCAGTACGCCGACCCATTCGGGCGGAGGCCGCAGCTGTAGCCGATCCCTCCGCTCACCGTTGCGAACGCCGGTCCGGCTGCGCCCGTCCACTGCACCACGGCGCCACCTGAAGTGGTCGTGAACGCCGAGCCGTCGGCGGGCATCGACTCGTCGAGCACGATCGTGAGAACGTTGCCGTCGGCCGCCACGTCGGTCGCGCTCACGTACGATCCTGTCGTGGGCTGCGCGAGGAACTGCAGCCCGGTGAACGTGAACGGAGTCGCGGCTCCGGCATGAGCGACGGACAGCTGCGCCATGGTCCGGTTCTGCTCCACGAAAATCACCGAGTCGAAGCGTGTGATAGCGCCGGCCTGGATCGACAGGGGAATCGTGTCCAGCGTCAGGCGATTGACGTCGATTCCGCCAACGGTGAGCAGGTGATGCGACGTTCCGGAGATGGTCTGTCCGGCGACTGACGCGCTGAGTACTCCCGCCACGCTGATCGGGGACCGGAGCCAGATGCCACCGGCGGTATTGGCGAGCTCGAGATGATTGAAGCGCGATGCAGTGGCCGCCGGGTCGATGTTCAGCACTTGCTGCGCCGATCCGTTCAAGACGGTGCGGTGCGTGCCTGACGGGACGAATGCGTCCGGCTCGGTTCCCGTGAAGACGCCGCCCGCCACGATGAGTGTGCCGGCGGTCAGCGTGGTCGCTGTCGCCGCTCCCGCGAACGATACGGCTCCGGCGACGACGAGCGAGTCGGATGCCGCTGTCATCACCAGCGTGCCCGTGGGCTCGTCCAGGGTGCCTACGAAGAAGTTTCCTCCGACGACCAGTCGGTGGCCGCCGATCGTGAGTCGCGCCTGCGCGCCATGAACGAACGTGAAGACATTGAACGTCGTTGCTCCCACGAGCCGCGCCTGCCCGCTGACTGTCGTTTCGTCGCTGTAGATGCCGTGGGGTGGAATCTCCTGGTCCGTTCCCGCGAATTCGGCGCGTCCGGCATCGAATGCTCCATTGAGCGCGATCGCGCCGCGCAGAGTGAGGGCGGAAGTCGTGAGAGTGCTCCCGACCACGGTGACCGCGCTGTCGGCGACGTCGAACTCCGCGAGTGTGGCGTCGACGACGATCGGATTCCTGATCGCCAGCTTGCCGTTCAGGTCGATGCGGCCGGCGACTTCCGCCGGGCTCACGATGGTCACCGGCCCCGTCGCGTTCACGATGTCCAGTGTGTTCAGCATCGTTCTTGCGCCGACGTGCAGCAGTTGTGCGCCAGTGCCATTGGCAACTACACGATGCGTTCCGGACGCCTCGAGCGCGTCGTTGCGCAGGACTCGGAGAGTGCCGGCAACGAACAGCGCTCCTGCAGTCATCACTCCGCTGGCGTCGGAATCGAAGACTGCGTCGCCGGTCACGGTCATCGCGTCGGCGGGATTCACCATCGTCAGGCGCGCCCTTCGCAGTCCCTGCGACGCGTCTCCGCCAACGTCCAGCGTCGGCACCGTCAGCGTATGGCCGTCGAAGACGAGATTCCCTTCGTCGAGGATCACAAGCGACCCCGTAATGACGGTCGCGCCGGTGAGATGCATGCTGTCGGTCAGCTCGACATGGCGATAAGGCAGAGGCTGAATCGGATCACCTTCGCTCGAGAGATCGACCGTGTCGACCGAAAAGGCGCCCGCAACGGCCGCCGGGCCTGACAACTTCAGCCTCGGCGCAGTCACGCTGCTCCCCGCGACCGTCACCAGCGAATCGCCGACTTCGAGCTCCGCGCCCGTCACCTGAAGCGCGACCGGCGTCATGATCCGCAGGCTCTCCTCGATCTCGACCGCCGCGGTCAGCTCGGCCCGCACGCCGCCGGTATTCGCGATCACTACGTGAGAGAACTCGAACGCGGCTTGCGCGCGCAGCAGCTGCTGTGACGGCCCGTTGAACACCGTCACGTGACTCTGTTCGGGACGGAAGGGGTCGATGCCCTCCACGCCCTGGTACTCGAACGAGCCACCCACCAGGAGCACGCCGGCGTTGAGGAGGCCGGTCGTGTTGCCGCCGGCGAACAGCGCATTTCCCTGCACCCGCAGCGTATCCGCCGCGTTCAGCATCGTGAACGTGCCCTCGAAGTCTTCGGTGCTGAAGTCGCCGGTGACCGTCAGCGTGTGACCGCCGAGGTTCACATTCCCGCCCCGCACGCGAAGGCGTGCCACGGTCGCATTGGCCGTCAGCACGGGGGTGTTCACATTGAGCGCGATGACGACGCTGTCGGCGGCCAGCGGAACGCCCGCCGGGTTCCAGTTCGCCCCGAGGTGCCAGTCCGTCGGTCCAGCCGCGTCGCCACCCACCCACGTGCGCGTGATGGGATCAGGATCCGCCGGCGGCGGCGGTGGTGGCGGTGGCGTCGAGGGAAGCGACACTGAGACGACGCTCGTGTCCGAGAACCCGTTGGATGTCGCGGAGATCAGCGTCATGCCGTTCGACACGGCGGTGACCAGCCCGTTGTCGTCCACGGTCGCGACAGCCGGAAGCGACGATTCCCAGACGAGTGCGGCGGCGCTCACCGGCGCGCCGTACGCGTCTGTCGCGCTCGCGGACAGTTGCACCTGCTCGCCAGCGCTGGTCAGCGTCGCCGAAGGCGGCGAAACGCTCACCTGAGCGACGATGCCGCTGAGATCCTGCTCCACCCGCACCAGCATGTCGCTGCTGAGACCTGTCGGCAGAAATCCCTGCACCCGCGCCGTGTCGCTCGCGTCGGCGACGGCGGTCAGCAAACCCGCCGTGTCCACCGTGACGAGACTCGCGCGCGCCGCGATGAAGCGCGCCGGAACGTTTGGTATCGTCTGGCCGCCGCTGTCACGAACGGTCCGGATCAGCCGTGCGGTGTCCTGATGCAGGAGTGAGCTGTCGGCGGCCGCGAGCTCGAACGTCGCGGCTTTGGCCCCCGGACCGACATACGAAGCGACCAGGGTCAGTGACGTGTCGGCGCCTTCCCGAAGTTCGGCGGCCTCGAAACCGATGAAAAGCACTGTCTCGCCGTACTGCACATCCGCGGACGCCACGAACCGCTCGACGGCGTACGCCAGCGGCACGGTGAACACGGCACGCAATGAGTCCGTGACGGCGAACGTCGTATCCGCGATCGCGTCCGCGCGCCCCGCGCGCCGAATCGCCACATGCAGCGTTTCGCCGATCGGCGCCCAGACCTCCGGCGTGTTCCCTGGAAGCTCGAGGTGCACGCGCACGGTTGCCGGCGCACGGTCTCCGGGCGCGGCCAGATCGACGCAGGCGAGCATGACGATCGCGACAAGCGCGCTCGTGGCGGTGCGACGCGTCATGGTTGCGGCAGGATGGTACAGCATGGGCGAACGTCGCGCGCGTTGAGCGTCACCGTCTTGCGGGTGAAATCCGCCCAGATCGGGTTGCCCACCTTGAGGGTGCGCAGCGTCCGACGCGCCTTGACCTCGAAGGTGAACGTGAACCCGGTGGCGAGCTCACGTCCTGTCACCACCGACCGCGACGAATCGATGCGCACGATTGCGCAGCACGGCGGCGTGGAATCGCGGCTCACCGAGTCGCGGGTCGTCGGCGTGCCGGCGACCTGCACCTGGGACGCGACAGGCGATGCCGCGACGAGCCACGCGACGATGGCCGCTGGAATGACGATCCGGATGTGCAATTGAGTGCCGTTCGAGGGGCGGACCGGGAGGGGGACCGTTTTGTCTCTTGTGGGGCGTCGTGCGGGGCGTAACGTAGGAGCACCGATCACATGGCCATCCCCTCCGCGTCAAACGCTGTATGACGTTGCGCCTTCGCACCTTCGGCGCTGTCTTCCTCGAACGGGACGGCAGGCCGCTAACTGGTGCGCACAGCCAGAAGCGGCGCCTCGCCCTCCTCGCCTACCTCGCCGCGGCCGGCAAGGGGGGTGTCCCGCGCGACCGGCTGCTGGCCATGCTCTGGCCAGAGAGCGATGCCGGGAGCGCGCGTCACTCGCTCTCACAACTGCTTTACTCCGTCCGCCAGGACCTCGGCAACGACGTCGTCGCCACGGACGCCGAGTCGGTTCGTCTCAATCACGATACGCTTGGCAGCGACGTTAAGGATTTCGACGAGCACGTACGCGCGGATCGGCTCGACGATGCGGTAGCCCTGCACCTGGGGCCGTTCCTCGACGGTTTCCATGTGGGCGACATGCCGGACCTGGACCGCTGGATCGAGGAGGAGCGCGCTCGGCGGACGTCGGCGTGTGCGCGTGCGCTGGATCGTCTCGCGGACGGCGCCGAGCGCACAGGCGACGCGCACGGAGCGGCAGATTGGATGCGCCAGCGTGTGTTTCTCGATCCCGCGGACACCCGCGCGACGCTGCGTCTCATGCGGGCGTTGTCGGCGATCGGCGACAGCGAGGGGGCGGTCCGCGCGGGTCGTTCCCACGAAGCGTTCGTGCGCACGCAGCTCGACGTCGAGCCTGATGCCGCCATTCTCGATTTCGTGTCGCAGTTGCGCGCGAACCGTCAGCAGCGTGCGACGACGCCTCCGCCGCAGAAGGTCGTGGCCGCGGCATCGACCGCGCCCTCCCCCGGCGCGATGGATGTCGTCGCGGTGCCGCCGGCCAGGTCGTGGTCGCCCGGCGATGCCGACCGTCGCGCTCCCACTTTTGTGCGGAGGCACTGGCTCGCCGCCGTTTCTGCGATCCTGATCGTCGCGGTCGTTGCGGTCGTCAGCACCACGAGAGGCTCGTCCAGCCGCAATGGCGACGCGATGGCCACGGTCGTTCTCGGAGATCTGAAAGGACCGGACACCGTGCTCGCTCTCGCCCTTCGCGAGGCGCTGCGCGCGGAGCTCGTGAACACACCCGGTGTGCAGCTCACCAGCGATCAGGGCGTTCGCGAGCTGAAGACGCTCATGCGGTTGCCGCCCGGCATGCCCTTGCGAGGGTCCGAGCTGCTGGCGCTGGCCACCCGGACCGGTGCGCATGTAGCGGTGACCGGATCAGTCGTGCCGATCGGCGACGGCGCGCAGATCGTGCTCGAGCTGCTCGATCCCGAGTCGGGCCAGACGGTGGAGACATTTACCGAGCGACCGACCACGGCGACGACCACGCTGGAGGCCGTGGGACGCGTTGCCCGGGCCATCGGCGCCGCCGTGTCCCGCCAGCCCCCCAACGCCAGCGTGCGCCCCTTGCCGACCGTCACGACCGCGTCGCTCGCGGCGCTGAAGAGCTACGCGCTTGCGCGGCAGACGGCGGCCGCGGGCTTTCGGCGTGAAGCCGTTGCTCCTGGGGAATTGGCCGTCACGCACGACAGTAGTTTCGTGCTTGCGCATTACTTCCTCGGCGACCTGCTCTGGTTCATCGACGAGCAGACGCACTCCGATGCGCACCTGACCAAAGCCTTCGAGCTCCTGTCCACGGTTCCTCTCCGTGAGCAGCTGGTGATCAAGGCGCGCTATCAGCAGCTCGTGCGCGATGATCCCGACAGCGCGCTGGCCTATTGGCAGTTGGTGTCGGACGCCTGGCCGGGTGACGTCATGGCATACGAGGGACGGACATGGGCGCTGCGAGCGCTGGGCAGATACGAGGAAGCGGCGGCGTACGCCGATAAGGCGATGAAGCTGGATCCCGGCTCGCTGCTGCCGAACCTCTCCAACGCGATCTACTCCTGGTTTTCGGTCGGCGACACGGCCACCGCGCTCGAGATCGCCACGCGCGTTGCGCAGCGATACCCAGCAGCTCTCATCGAGGCTCGATTCTTCGCCGCGCTTTTTGGTCTGCGCGCAGACGCGATGGCCTGGGCGCTGCGGGCCGCGCATCCTCAATCACGGCATTATCGCACGCACATGGCGCAGGTGGCGTCGGGCGACGTCGCCGGCGCGCGCGTCACACTCGACTCCGTGCTGCGCGACAGCGCGGTGCAGATGCCGCCGAACACGCTGCTGAATCAGGGTTGGCTCGAGCTCACCCTTCGCGGCGACACGGCGGCAGCGGCCCGTTACGCCCGCCGCACGCTCGACTGGACGCGTCATCGCGACCTGTCGCCTCCGGCCATTGGCCGACTCACCGAGCGCATCGCCGATCTCGCCGCGCGAGCAGGTGATCTGGCAACCGTGCGAGCCACGATCGATCTCGTCCGGGACCGCGATCGCGGGCGGTCGCTGCGCACATACGTCATGACCCTCCGCGCTCTCGAAGCAGCACTCGCGTACGCGCAGCGCGATTACGCCAGGGCCGCGACGCTCGCGGAGGAAGCGCGACACGGCGTGTATTTCTCCCGTTCACTGGCTACCCTCGCGCTGCTGGAGGCGGACGCGCGGCGCCTGAGCGGCGATACCGCCGCCGCTGATTCGCTGGAGCACCTCGTTGATTCACATCAGATCGTCGACGGCAACTTCGAGGTCTGGGCCGTCCTCCGTGCGCTCAGACGCCTCGACAGCGCCACCCCCCACGGCGGCTAGCGCGACTTCCATCGGCAGCGTTATGGTAGCGCGTCGCCTTCCCGCAGGTGGATCACGGCCGACATCCTTAGCCCCCCGGCACAGCCGACATCCCTCAGCCGCCTGAACGCGGCGGGGGAACGGGCGCAGCGCGATGAAGCGTGGGCGGCGTTCCTCGCCGAGTACAGCGACGTGCTGCTGCGCGTCTGCCGGTCCGTGATGCATGACGCGGACGCCGCGATGGACGCATATGCGTACGTCATCGAGGCGCTCTGCGAGAACGAGTGCGCTCGCCTGCGCGAGTACGTCCCTACGGCAGGCGCCCGCTTCGAGACCTGGCTCGTGGTCGTGTGTCGCCGCCTCGCCCTGGACCACTACCGCCGCCGCTTCGGACGGCCGCGCAGCACCGATTCTGCCCGGCGCGTCGAGCATCTTGCCCGGCGCAATCTGGTCGAGATCATCGCCTCGGAGGTCGATCCCGACCTCATTCCGTCCTCCGGCGGCGATCCGGCGGAGCAACTGCGCCGCGCGGAGCTGCTCGGACTGCTGCGACAGTCCGTCGTGGAGTTGACGCCGGCCGACCGGCTGCTGCTCACGCTGCGATTCGTGGATGACCGGCCCATCCGCGAGATCGCGCGCGTCCTCCGCGTCTCCACGGTCTTTCATGTATACCGTCGGCTCCGC
This sequence comes from Gemmatimonadaceae bacterium, assembly GCA_050733735.1. Taxonomy (GTDB): domain Bacteria; phylum Gemmatimonadota; class Gemmatimonadetes; order Gemmatimonadales; family Gemmatimonadaceae; genus DASPMP01. The sequence continues at coordinate 442 of JBOHTL010000568.1, read as the reverse complement.
GCTGTGCTGGAACAACTGCGCGTGGCGCTCGCGCGACGGGGCGTCGACGGTCCGGCGCCATGACGAGCTCGCCCGAAAAGTTCGCCGTGCGGTCCGTTTCACAATGCGGTGACCTCAAAGGATGCGCCGGATGTCTGTTTCTATCGCCGCGGGCAGCATGAGCACGGACAGGGGAGACTCGCATCTCGACGCGCACGACATCGCCGCTTACGTAGACCACACTGCGACGCCTGATCAGCGCGATCGCGTCGAACGGCATCTCGCGGAGTGCATCGTCTGTCGCGACGAAATGCTCGAGGTCTCCGCTCTGGCTTCTCCAGCGCGTGCCGTGTCCAGGCCCGCCTGGAGAATCGCCGCCGGCATCGCGGCCGCTGCTGTGATCCTCGTCGTCGCCTGGCCCGCCCGGCATGTACGTCAGCCCGACACAGTGCATCGTGAGGAG
>JBOHTL010000567.1:0-3448 GCA_050733735.1 Gemmatimonadaceae bacterium | reverse complement strand
CCTCTTTTTTTGCAGTTCATCAAGACTTCGATTGGCGGTGTTGCGGTTCAGAGATCTACAGTGGGGTTTCGGATGCGGCGGCGAACGGCCGGATAACGGCTGATGTGCGGAACTGCAATGTGTTTGTCGACAGCGGAACGACCGAAGGTCTCACGCCGTTCACAATCCAATCGGGGTTACGCCGTCATCCGCCGCACTTCGCTGTTTCCGCCGCATCCGCCGACCCCTGTACATCCCAGCACGCCGACACCGCCAGTCGAAGTCGCCGGTGATAACGAGCCTACTTTTTTGCTACTGGCCCGAGTTGGGACGGCTCATCACATTTCTTTCGTGCGCCGCCGCCCCAATATCCCGCCTCGCGTTTGATCCGCCTCGTCGACGTCCACAAGGCATTCGGACCGAAGAAGGTCCTCACCGGCTTCACCCTCGACATCAACGAGGGTGAAACGATGATCGTCATCGGCTTTTCCGGTTCCGGCAAGTCCGTGGCGATCAAACACATTGTCGGTCTGCTCCAGCCGGATCACGGCGAAGTGTGGGTCGACGGCAGCGAGGTGCCGTCGCTGCCGAGGAAGGATCTGTACGAGCTGCGGTCGCACATCGGGTACGTCTTCCAGTTTGCCGCGCTCTTCGACTCGTTCAGCATCGGCGAGAACGTCGCCATGGGGCTGCGGAAGCAGGGACTGCTCGAGCCGCCGGAGATCGAGCAGCGCGTGCGGGAGGCGCTCGATCTCGTGGACCTGCCGGACGTCGCGAACCGGTTTCCCGCGGAGCTCTCCGGCGGCATGCGCAAACGCGTGGGGATCGCGCGCGCCATAGCGCTTCGCCCGAAGTACATGCTGTACGACGAGCCGACCACCGGTCTCGATCCGGTGACGTCGGCCACGATCGACGAGCTGATGGTCCGCATGCGCGAGAAGCTCGGCGTCACCAGCGTGGTCATCACGCACGACATGCGGAGCGCGTACACGGTGGGCACGCGGATCGCGATGCTGTACGAAGGCAAGGTGAAGCAGGTCGGCACGGTGGACGAGATCCGCAGCTCGCGTGATCCCGTCGTGCGCCAGTTCATCGAAGGGAAGGCGCGCGTCGAGGAGATGGAGCTGCGCCCATGAGCGCGCGCGGACGCCACGGTGGGAAAGGCAATGGCGGCGGCCGGAATCGCGATCGCCGCAACGGCACGAAGCTGAAGTCGGGATCGCCGGCTCGCAAACGTGGGATGCGCGCTCGTCATGAGCATTCCGCCGGCGGAGTCGTGGTTCGCCTCGCGAATGGCGAGGCGCGCTACCTCCTGATCCGCGACAGCTACGGCCACTGGGGATTTCCAAAGGGTCATCTGGAGCACGATGAGCAAGCGGACCGCGCCGCCGTTCGTGAGGTGATGGAGGAGACCGGTCTGCACGCCGTGTCGCTGGTCGGCTCGATCGCGAAGATCGACTGGTACTTCAGGTTTCGCGGCGTGCTGATTCACAAGAACTGCGAATTCTTTCTCATGCAGACGGCGGCGGAGACCACCAAGCCGCAGAAGTCCGAAGGGATCACCGCCTGCCGCTGGACCACGCTCGAGGAGGCGCGGCGGCTGATCGCGTACGAGAACGCGCGGGGCGTGCTGCAGCGCGCGAGCGAGATGCTGGACGCGAAGCCGGATGGCGACGCGACCGTCGCGGTGACGACCGACGCATGATGACCGACGGCATTCTCACCTCAATCGTTGTCTTCGCGCCGCGCGAAAAGACGCGTACGCTCGTGCGCTCGGCGTTCCCGCGCCGCCGCTGTCGCGTGGTGTTCACGAAGACCTTTGCCGATTTCAACGACGCCTTTCGCAAGGAGCTCGTCGACGCCGCCGTCGTGGACGTGGCGACGCCGCACGACGACACCTGGAGCGTGGCGGCGCTGGCGCGGGAGTATCCCAGCGCGCCCTTTTTCGCGCTGTGCACGCTGCGCGCGAGTGAAGGTCCCGCCGTCGCGCAATGCGCCGAGCTGGAGTTCGCCGACGTGCTCGTGGAAGGGATCGACGATCTCTGCGCGCGCGACATCGTCGCTAAGCGAGGTTTTTCCGCGCGCTTCGGTGAGGCGCTCAAGGCTCCCCCGCCGCTCCTCGCGCTGAACACGCCGGTCCAGCAGAAGGCGTGGGAGTACATCGTGTCGCACGCGGGCCGTCGCGTCCGGACCGTGAATCTCGCGGAGAAGCTCGGTGTGACGCGCGAGCACCTCAGCCGAACCTTCGCCGCCGAGGGCGCGCCGAACCTGAAACGGATCATCGACCTCGTGCGGCTGCTCGCGGCGGCGGAGCTGGCGAAGAATCCCGGCTACGACATCAGGGACGTCGCGCAGGTCCTCGACTTCGCGTCGTCGTCGCATCTCTCGAGCACAGCGCAGCGCGTGGTCGGCACGCGTCCGGCATCACTCGCCCGGCTCAGGGCCGTGGATCTCATTCAGAGATTCTGCAAAGGGCACGGCCGCTCTCGATCGTAGGTCTTCGCGTTCTCCGAATGGCGGTGTCGCGATGTAGCTATCTACGATTGATCTCGGATGCGGCGGGAATTGCGGGTGCGGCGGATGACGGCGTAACCCCATTTTGTTTGTGAACTGCGGAAAATGGCAATTTCATGAGTCGCGCGCCGCTGCCTGTTTCTTAAGAATCCTGCCGATGTCACAAAACACCACAATCATGTCATAAAACAGCACTTTTGGTGGTCATGACACGTTCTTAGTGTGCCGCGTTCCCGAATCCGCATTTTTTCAGTGGATCGCCCGCCCAAGGCCTTTTTTCGGTTGACCCCGCCGTCATGCCCACCGTCTCACGCCACGTTCTCTTCGCGCTCCTCTCTGCCACCGCGATTCTTGCCATAGCCTGCGACCAGGATGTCACGGCCCCAAGGCCGACAGCCAGCATGCATCCGCTGACGCCGACCGCGGCTGGGAACAGTTCACATCCCCAGAGCTCGCCGGACGCGGTCCTCGCGCAGTTTCGCCCGCGCGACACGACGAATGCGAAAACGTCGACTGATTCCACCTTTGGATTCAGGATGAAATGGCCGACCCGGTACAAGCTGACCGTGTATGACTGGGCCGATCAGGTGGCCAACGGCTTCCCGATTCCAGAAAAGCGCCCCATTTCCTTGTCCGGCGGCATCTACTGGCGCACCGCGGGCAATGTCGCGCAGTCCGCGACCTTCAGTCACCCGGAAGCTGGACCGGTAGTACTGTATCCGCTGTTCGCCGCGGGAGATACGGTCTACCGCGTCAGCACGAACGGCGCAGGCAGTATCAGTCTCTCGGGGACACGGGAAGATGGTACGCCATTCTGGTGTGGCCCTGCCTATCCCGCACACCCAACGTGCTATTTCTACAGGGGCGAGCCGGGCTATGCGAACTTTGAACGGCTGAACGCGGAGGCACAGCTCACTGCCGACTCCTCGAGCGCTGGCTACGACTCGCCGGTGAC
>JBOHTL010000566.1:0-3316 GCA_050733735.1 Gemmatimonadaceae bacterium | reverse complement strand
TTCCTGCGCGTGATCGACAATCCGCGCGACGAGGTGAGCTGGTACCGCGTGCTCACGCTCATGCCCGGCATCGGCGACACGACCGCCCGCGGCATCATGGCGAGCATGGCGGAGCGCGGCTGGGACGCGGACGCGCTCACGCACTGGACGCCGCCGCAGCGCGCCCGCGATGCGCATCGCGCGTTGACCCAGCTCCTGCGTCGTCTGCGCGGCCAGGCCAAAGCCGACGCGCCCGCGCCCGAGCACAACGTGGGCACGGAGATCGAGGTCATTCGGCAGATGTACGACGACATGCTGCGCGACCGGTACGACCGGCCGGAGGCGCGCCTGGCGGACCTCGACCAGCTGCGCACCATCGCGGCCGGCTATGCCAGCCGGGCGAGCTTCCTCTCGACCATCGCGCTCGAGCCTCCGCAGAGCACTCAGGACCTGGCTTCCGGCGGCAACGACGACCAGGAGGACGACGCGCTGATCCTCTCCACGGCCCACAGCGCCAAGGGAAAGGAGTGGGACGTCGTCTTTCTCATATGGGCCGTCGATGGCTGGTTCCCGATGGCGCGAGCCGCCGACAACGACGACGAGCTGGAGGAGGAGCGCCGGCTGATGTACGTGGCGATGACGCGCGCGCGGAACCAGCTGGCGCTGACCTTCCCGATGAACTCGTACTCCACGCGCCGCGGCGCCGACTACTCCGTGGACCAGCTCTCGCGGTTCATCGATCGTGGCGTGCGCGAGAAGATGCAGCGCGTCGTCGTCGAAGCCCCGGCTGACCTGCCGCCTCCTGCGCCGGAGCGCCCGGAGCCCGTGAAGACAGATCTCTTCGAGCTGCTGCGCAGCCGCTTCGCGCCTCCGAGAACGTCCTAGCGCATCGCGAGCCAGCGTCGCAGCGCCTCGTACGGTGCGTCCGCGGTATCGGCGCGCGCGATCGCGATGATCCGGTGAATGGTGCTCTTCGTGTTGCGGCGCTCGCGAACCCAGACGGAATCGAACAGGTCCAGGTCCGTGAGATAGATCCGCCGCGCGAGCAGCGCGGCGTTGTCCAGCCGCACGCGCTCGAGATACCGAGGCGCCACGGTGCGCAGCTGTGGACCGAGACGATGCACCAGATGCCCGCGCGCCATGCGGAAGATGCTGTCGCGCAAGGCAAGCCGGAGCCGGATGTTCTCGTCTCCCGGATGCGCCGTGAACACCGAGTCGATGTCGTGGTGCAGCGTCTTCCAGAAGCGCGCCAGCAGCTTCTCGTCCGACCAGCGCGCCTCGGCTTCCGCCACGGCGCGCGGCTGCCCGCGTGACCGATAGAAGTCGGCGGAACCGCGGGCGCCCGCAAAGTTGGCGAACGATTCGTTGAACTCCGCCTCACCGCGCGCGTAGAACGTGTTGTGCACCAGCTCGTGGACCACGGTGTTCGCGAGCGACAGCGTGTCGGCGCGCAGCGTCGTCGACAGCAGTGGATCGTTGAACCAGCCGAGGGTGCTGAACGCGGCGGCCGGTCTGAGATACGTGTCGAAGCCGCGACGCTGGAACTCCTGCTCTTCCGCGCGCGCCATTCCGTAGTCGAAGAAGCCCTTGTAGGGCACGCGGCCGACGACGGGAAACCACCACCGGTGGTACTGGAGGCGATCGCGATAGGCGGCCGACAGTACCAGCACCAGGGTGTCACGCTCGAGCTGGGAGAAAGTGGTGAAGCTCTCTTCCACGTCCAGGCCCAGCGAGTCCTCGGCATACTGACGGGCGTCGAGAACGATGCGGAGCTTCCGCCGTGTCAGCGAATCCACCGACGGATCCGCGATCATCTCCGTGATCGGCCGCCGCCGCCACAGGATCTTCGCCTCCTCCCATCCCGCGCGCGCGAGGTATCTGCCGACCCGCGTGAGGGAAAGAAACGCGGCTGCGACGGCGACGATGGAAACGAGCGCGATGAACGTCCATTTTCGCCACTTTGGCCACCGCGGCCGCGTCCCGGAATTATCTTGAGTCACGATGTCTTTCGTTCATCTCCACTGTCACTCGGAATACTCGCTCCTCGATGGCGCCAACCGGGTAGACGACCTGATTCGCCGCGCGCAGGAGCTCGAGCAGCCGGCCCTCGCGATCACCGACCACGGCAATCTGCACGCGGCCTGGGAATTCCAGGAGAAGGCGAAGAAGGCAGGGATAAAGCCGATCATCGGGATGGAAGCCTACGTCGCGCCAGGCGATCGCCGCCAGCGCGCCCGGTCTGCGACCGGGGCGAAGCCGTACTTCCATCTCGTTTTGTTGGCTCGGGACCTACAGGGATACCGGAATCTGGTGAAGCTCTCGTCCCTTGCCTACACCGAGGGCTTCTACAGCAAGCCGCGCGTCGACCGCGAACTGCTCGCCGAGTACAGCCAGGGCATCATCGTGTCTTCGGCATGCATGGCAGGCGAGATCGCGTCGCATCTCCTCTCCGAGGATTATGACGGCGCCCGTGAGGTCGCGGCGTGGTACGCTGACGTCTTCCGCGACCGGTACTACCTGGAGGTGCAGGCCCACGCCTCGCAGGGACAGGCTGCACTCAATGCACGCGTGCTCAAGCTCGCTGCCGAACTGAATCTGCCCGTCGTCGCCACGAACGACGCGCACTTTCTCACGAAGGGGGATCACGACGCGCACGACGTGCTGCTCTGCATCGGTCTCGGAAAGGATCGTGCCGATCGCGACCGCATGCGGTACGACAACGGTCTGTACTTCAAGTCCGCGCCGGAGATCGCGTCGAGCTTCGCGGGTCGCGCCGACGTCCTCGAGAACACCCTGCGGATCGCCGACGAAGTCTCCGTCGCCTTCGAGAAGAAGTACCATCTGCCGTCTTTCCCCCTGCCGGACGACGTCTCGAGCGAGAACGAGCTGCTCACGACGCTCGCCGTTCAGGGAGCGGCCGATCGGTACGGCAATCCGCTGCCGGACGAAGTGCGGCAGCGACTCGACTACGAGCTCTCCGTCATCACCAAGACAGGCTACGCCGGCTATTTCCTTATCGTCTTCGATTTCATTCGAGCCGCGCGCGAGAAAGGCATTCCAGTGGGACCGGGACGAGGTTCGGCCGCCGGCTCGCTCGTGGCCTACGCGCTCCGGATCACGAATGTCGATCCGCTCATCTTCGACCTCCTCTTCGAGCGCTTCCTGAATCCTGAGCGCGTGTCGATGCCCGACGTCGACGTCGACTTCTGCTTCGAGCGCCGCGGCGAAGTGATCGAATACGTGCGCGAGAAGTACGGCAAGAGCGCAGTGGGACAGATCGTCACGTTCGGCACCATGAAGTCGCGCGCCGCCATCAAAGACGTCGGCCGCGTGCTCG
>JBOHTL010000565.1:0-2345 GCA_050733735.1 Gemmatimonadaceae bacterium | reverse complement strand
AAGTTGAGCGCGGCCACCGTGGCAGCGCTGTCTCTCGGCTCGGTGCCCGTGGCCCTCGCGGCGTTGAGCCGCAACGCATGGGGGCAGAGCACGCCGGCGACGGTGCAGGCGGTGATCGACTTCGCCCTGATGCTGGAAATCTTCGAGAACGAGTTCTACAAGGCCGTGCTGGGCACCAGCTCCAGCTCGACACAGAATACCGCGTTCGCGACAGTGCGCGCACAGGTGCCCGGCAGCGCGCTGCCGGCGCTGCAACAGATCCAGGCGCACGAAGCCGATCACGTGGCATTCCTCACCGCGAACGGGGCGGTGAACTCGTTGAGCCTGAGCGCGACCAGCTTCGACTTCACCGGCGCGCGGGGTGCCGGCAATGGACCGTTTGCGCGCGCGACGACGGAGCTTGCCTTCCTGCTGCTCGTAGCGCAGGGAGCCGAGGATACGGGCGTTCGCGCATACAAGGGCCAGGCCGGCAACCTGATGAGCAACACGGTGGTCCTCGAAGCCGCGCTGCGCATTCACTCGGTGGAGGCTCGGCACGCTGCGAAGATTCGCCGACTCCGGCGGGGCTCGGGTGCACCGTCGGTGGTGCGGCTCTCCGGTACAGTGTCGGGCACAGGCTCGGCGGCCGCAGGTGCAAGCAACATCAGCAATCCGCCGGCGGCCGTCGTTGCGGCGCTCGACGCCATCTACGCAACCGAGAACCCCACGACGCAAGGGTCGGTGAACGTCACCACGGAAAGCGGACTCCCCGCGGGGGTCGACGTCGCGGCGGCGGCGAGCGAGTCGTTCGATGAGGCGCTCACCCGTGATCAGGTGAAAGCGATCGTGCAGCCGTTCTTCATTCCAACGATTCCCTGAACCGGAGCACTCCGGACCCGGCGGCGAGATCCACGAGCAGTTCCACACACTCCCGCCGGTGTTCCGGAGACCAATACGATGACCACGCAATCGAGGTGCGCGGCGCACAACGTCGAGGCCGAGGCAGCGCTCGGGCTCACGTTTTGAAGGAGCAAAGACATGCCTGGCAACATCGGACCGATGGAGTTGGTCATTGTCCTGGTGATCGTCCTCCTACTCGTGGGAGCGCGCCGGCTACCACAGCTCGGGGCATCGATCGGCCAGGGCGTCCGGCAGTTCAGGACCGGGTTGATCGGCGACAACGGCGCACCCGAGGACATTCGGGCGTCGGAAGACCGCTCATGATGACAAACGTTTAGCAAACGGAGAGAGTATGTCCAATAGAGCTGATGCGGGCGCGGAAGCGATGGCGACCAGCGAACGCATGAAGACGTTGATGCGCGCCAAGGCCCACGCGAAGGCCCTGACGGCGAAAGGTGAGCATGAAACGACCGACGGCAGCCGCCATTCCGTTGAGCCGGGCGTAACCGAAAGCATCATCGCGGCCTGGCCCGAGGGCCCGAAGATGGCGGCACAGGCGCTCGTCGCGCGGTACGGAGCGCCCAACGAGGCCACGCCAACGAAGCTCTTCTGGTACAACAACGGCCCGTGGAAGCGCACCGAGCTGACAAGCGACATGCTCGTGCACAATTTTCCCACGCCGCATGTGGATTTTCTCACGCAGTGGATCGATTACCGCGTCCCCCTGGAGCGGTTGAGCGACATTGCACGTTACGACGGAAGCTGTCTGGTGGACAGGACCGCGGGCGAGGCAGGCGCGCGCTGCGACTCCGAGGCCGCCAACATCGTGACGCTCAACTTCATGCACGAGATCGTCACCGGCCAAAAGGCGGTGGACGAGGCGCGTGAGGCGTACGCCGAAAGCCTCACGGCATATACCATGGGCAGACCGGCACCGCACTCCGAGCGGCTGTTGTTCGACGTCCCATCGCGGGGGAGTGAAGATCCGGACGAGGACATGGGGATGGCACCCATGGTGCGTCAAGCCGCCGGCAAGGTGAAGGACGCTCTGACTGGAGAGGCGCCCCCGCCGGCGGATCGGTAATCCGCTTCAGCACAGTTCTCAACCGCCATCATTGGAGACACTCATGCATTCATCACGCAGACCTACTGGAGTCGTCGCCCTCGTTCTCTCCGCGCTGGCAACCACAGCCTGTACGCGAGCAGGATCGGTGGCGATGGAGTCATCCGGCGATGTCATGGCCGTACAGCGAACGGCCGCTTCCGTTGCCGCGTCATGGTCGATGAAGCACGGTGAGTCGGCCAACATGCTGATCGCGAAGTACGGTCAGCCCAGCGTGGTATCAGATCAGGCGCTCATCTGGAGCAACAACGGTCCGTTCGTCAGCACCATCCTGTGGCGCACCGCGGTCCCACATGATTTCCCGATGCCACATCAGGATTTCCTTACGCAGACGGTGAAGCAC
>JBOHTL010000564.1:0-2213 GCA_050733735.1 Gemmatimonadaceae bacterium | reverse complement strand
GTGACTGTGATCGGCGAAGCGCGCCACGTGCGCAAGCTCGCTCAGGCTACGCCGCGACTCCCGCAATTGGGTCGCGGCCCACTCGAGACGGGTGTGACGCAAGTAGGCGCCGACGGATTTACCGAAGTGACGGCGGAACTGTCGCGCGAAATATCCCGGATGCACACCGGCGACCGCTGCGAGATCGCGCGTGGAGTGCTCGGCCCAAAGATCGTCGTGCAGCCGATCTCGTGCCGTGCGCAGCCACGAAGGAATACGCCGCTCGTTGGGACCGCCGCGGCGCAACATCCCGACCATCAGCTCCAGCGCCAGCGCTTCGATAGCCAATCCGGAATAGCGATCGCGTTTTCGAAATTCCATGGCGATGCGGCTCGCGAGTGCCGCTGCTCCGGGTTCTCGCGCAAGCCATAGCTCGGAAAAAAGAGCCGCACATTCAGGCAGGTCATCCGCCGCAGCCGTCGGCAGCTCGACGATGATCTGGCGCGATCCATTTGGACCGAACGTATCGTCGTGCCGTTCGCCCCATGGCTTTGCCAATACGTGTCCGGCGGGGCAGTCGATGGTTCGTCCCGGCAACCGCTCGCGGAGCGTGCCGTCGAGCATGACCGTGAGACATGCGGTCTCATGATAGTGCGATGGCAAGTGAAGTCCTGGCGGAAAGCAGACCTCCGCGACGCGAAACCCGCGAAGGTCGAGCTCACGCACCTGGAGGTTGCCGCGAAGCACCGGAGCCCCCTGAACCGCAGTCATAACGTATCAAACCTGCCCCGAAGCCATACGAGTCACATGTTTGTGCTTTCGTCCCAGCGCGGGCGCCTTTGCGCGACTCGGCCATTGTGTGTCACGTGTCATCCCTTGTCTGGTCGAGATGTGTGACGCGGCAAGTCCCTCTCGTGGGTTGATAGAGCAGGCTATGAAACATCGACACCCCACAGGATGGATATCATGCCTTATCAGGGGGCTGGACGATTGGACGCACGTCCGCAATCAGCGGAGCGCACGCGTGGTGGATCATGCTGCCCGCGCGCGGGTCCTGAGACCGGGAGAACGGGGAAATGGCCCGCCCCAGTGCGAACCATTTCCCTCCGGTTCTTGCACCGGAACTGATTCGCCTTATGCTGATGTGCAGCGCTGCATTTGTTGAAGGTGTATGGATGTTGCGCTGCGATCGCGGAGTGCTATGCTGATCTGATTTCTACAGACGTCCGTTCTCTTCACTGTCTAGCTTGCGTTAGACCGACCAACAGGAGTCCTCATGCGACAACTTCTTGTCATTGCTGCATTGGCTGCGACTGCAGTTCAAGCGGACGCGCAAACGATTGGCGTGCACGTCGGCGCTGGCCTCGCTCCGGGCCGCGAGGGCACACATGTGCTTGGCGCATTGAGCATCGCTCCGGCACGAACCCTGAGCGCACGCGCGGACATCCTCGTGGAGTCAGGGAGCCGCTCTGTCGCGGCCGCACTTGCGAATGTCGTCTATACGCGGACGCTCTTCTCGCGGAGTGTATACGCCGTGGTCGGTGCGGGAGTGAATCTCGACCACGGATGGCCGCTGGCGGGTGCTGCCGGCGCTGGAGTACATCTCCGCGACACTGGCCTGCCGCTAGCGTTGGAAGGTCGCTTCTTTGCTGCTCCGGACGAACATCTCCTTCTCACGCTGGCGCTGCGCCTGTAGAACTGCTCATCCAGCAGACACAGTGCGGCGCTTACGGTGTTCGGCTTCAAGCCGATCACACTCGGCGTTGAAGTGTCGAGCTTACCGGCGTAGCAGCGACTCGTGAGCAAGGCGATGGAGCGCCAGGAGGGCCACGGTGGTCGCCGCGATGGCGGCTCCATACGCCACGATGCTGGCAAGCGCCGCGGATATGATTGCGGTGACGATGACGCCGGTGACGTTGCTGGCATGGAGAAGGAGATTCCGGGGCGCGGACAGTGACGCCACGACGTTCATCGTCCCGAGCGCAACGACGGAATACCCGCCCGCCAGATGCAGCAGCAATTCCTGGGAGACGTCCTGGAATGCGAAGGACAGCATCATCCATGCGCCAATTCCGACGGTGGCGATGCTTGCGACGCGATAGACAGCGGGTAGAGGTGGTCTGAGGATTTAAGACAGCCGGGATAAGTGGAAAACGGCGCTCCACGAGGCGATACTCTCGCCGACCAGGAGGCTGTTTCCCGATGCGACGACCCCGACGGAACCACTCACCCGC
>JBOHTL010000563.1:0-2968 GCA_050733735.1 Gemmatimonadaceae bacterium | reverse complement strand
GCTGAAAAGTCTCACTCAGGCCGCCCGTCGCAACGACGATGGGCGTCGTCTTCCGCGGCCACTCTGCCTTGATGCGTCGCACCAGACCGTCGATCGATTCCGCGGCGCCGTACATCACCCCCGCGCGAATGCATTCTTCGGTGCGACGACCGATGACCTGCTTCGGCAGCTGCAGCTCGGTCGCCGGCAACTTGGATGTCTTCCGCGTGAGCGACTCGGCCATCATCAGCACACCCGGCGCGATGACCCCGCCGAGGAAGACGCCGTCCCCGGTGATGCAGTCGTATGTGGTCGCCGTGCCGAGATCCACGACGATCGCGTCACGCTGGTAGAGCCGGCTCGCGGCGAGCGTGTTCACGATACGATCCGCGCCCACCGTCAGCGGCTCTTCGACGTCGAGCGTGATCGGAAGCATCGAGCGTCCGTCGACGAGATGCACCGGCTTCTCCAGCAGCCACCGTTTACATGCGAACGTGAGCGGCGCGGTGATTCTCGGGACAACGGAAGCGATGCACGCGCCGGAGACTCGCGTCGGATCGATGCCGCCGTCGATCAGCAGGTGGCGGAGCAGCACTCCGAACTCGTCGGAGGTCCGTGGCACGTCGGTCATGATGCGCCAGTGCGCCCGAAGCGTCTCGCCCTCGTACACGCCGAGCGTGGTTTCGGTGTTGCCTACGTCGGCTACGAGAATCACAGGTCCTCCGCCAGAACGATGGTCCCGCTGCGGTGACTGCTGACGACCCCGTCGGCAGGCGATTCGACGAGGAGCGCGCCGTCGGCAGAGATGCCTCTTACGAGTCCATCTGCCGGCAGACGAATTCGACGACCGAGAAGGATATCGCGCGCGCGATATCGCGCGAGCTCATCCTCCGTGAGATGGCCCCTGGCTGCCGCGGCGGCGCGAATTGCGCGCACGACACGCGACATTACGGACAGCCGGTCTATGCCGGGCAACCCGGCCGCTTCGGGAACATCCGCCGGCGGATGCACGTTCACGCCGACGCCGATGGCGACATAATTGAGCGTCGCACCAATCCAGGACGCCTCGGTGAGAATTCCCGCGAGCTTCTTCCTATCGAGCATGACGTCGTTCGGCCATTTCACCTGAGCGTCCGCGTTGGCGAGCTCCGAGAGCGATTCCGCGAGCAGCAGGCCGACTCGGAGCGAGAGCACACCGAGGGCGTCGCGGTCACGCGGCTTCTCGACCATGGTGCACCAGACCCCCGCGCCCGGCGGCGAGCTCCACGAGCGCCCCATTCGCCCGCGACCTGCTTCCTGCGCATCGGCGACGACCAGCAGCCCGCGCGTGACCCCGCGTTCGCTGCTCATGTGCGCCATGTCCATCGTGGACGGCGTCGAGTCCAGTGCGACGACGCGCGGGACCTCGAGGCGCCTGGCCAGATCGAGCTCGTGCAGGCCCTCCCAGGATGTCATCGCGCGCCGACGTCTTGTTGCCGGGGATGGCACGCGGCCGTTCTGGCTTCCAGCGGGCGGCTGTCTCGCACGGATGAGACCGATTTCACTGTAACTGCACAGATCTTGTCGAAGGATTTCGGCATCTGAGATCTCTGCGCCGCTCGCAGCGCTTTCTTTTGCCAACTTCCTACAGGAATCCGTGTCGTTACCGTGCCACCCGTGTGATCCGTGCGAGACAGCCGCCCGCTGGAAGCCGTACGCACAGCCGTCAGGCGCGAAGGTATGCGATGAGGAGGATGACTCCCCCGAAGATGAGGCGGTACACCGCGAAGATCGCGTAGTTGTTCCGCGCCACGAACTTGAGCAGCACCGCGATCGCGAGCCAGCCGCTGACCGCCGCGGCGATCACTCCCGCGACGAGCTGGATCGAGATGCCCTCCGCGATCGCCTCGCTTCCCTTGAACACGACAGCGGCGACGATGATCGGAAGGCTCATCATGAAGCTAAAGACGGCCGCGGCCTCACGCGACAGACCGATCGCGCGGCCCGCCGTGATGGTGCTGCCGGATCGCGAGACGCCGGGAATGATCGCGAACATCTGCGCGATGCCGACGAGGATGGCGTCCTTGAGCTTCATGTCCGGAACACCGCGATCCTGGCGCGCGTACTGGTCCACCGCCCAGAGGATGAGGCCCATGACGATGAGCATCACCCCGTTGAGCACGGGATTGCGGAAGGGACCTTCGGCGAAGCCCTGCAGGAAAAAGCCGGCGAGTCCGCCGGGAATCGTCGCGATCGTCACCCAGAGGAAGCGTCGTTCGCTCTCCGTGAACGGTCGCGCACCGGTGAACAGTTTCTTCAAGCCGCTGAAGAACGCCTTCGTGAGCGTGATCCACTCCTGCCAGAAGAACCAGACGAGCGCGATGAGCGTCCCGAGGTGCAGCGCGACGTCGAACGCGAGTCCGGGCTCGTCCCATCCGAACAGCCAGGGGGTGAGCCGCAGATGCGCCGAGCTGCTGATAGGGAGAAACTCGGCGAGCCCCTGGACGATGCCGAGGACGATGGCCTGGAAGACGGTCAAAGCGCGTTCCGGTACAGGTCCTCGTACCGCTGGACGATGTCGTCCTTCGCAAAACGCGACCGCGCGTCCCGAGCGGCGACGTCGCTCATGCGCGCCCACTTCCCTTCGTTCCGCAGCAGATCGAGCGCGGCGGCGGACATGCCGTCCACGTCGCCGACGCCACAGAGCACCCCGGTCTCGCCGTCACGCACGACTTCCCGCAGACCTCCGGCCCTGGTGCCGATCACCGGTGTCCCGGATGCCAGGGCTTCGAGCGCGCTGAGTCCGAAGGATTCCGAGTCGGTCGGCAGGAGGAACAAGTCAGCCGCCGCGAGCAGCGGCGCGACCGAGTCGATCTTGCCGAGGAACTGAACGTGCTTGTCGACGCCGAGCTGCCGCGCCTCCTGCTCGGCGTCATGGCGGTCCGGCCCATCGCCGACCATGACGAGCACGGACGGCACCTGCTCGTTCACGCGCGCGAACACCTGAACG
>JBOHTL010000562.1:0-5369 GCA_050733735.1 Gemmatimonadaceae bacterium | reverse complement strand
CGACTCGCCCACCCTTGAGAATGGATGCGTCGCCAAACTGCTCCTTCAGCTGAGCAGGAGTGGCCCAATCTGCCTCGCTGGTCTGTGCGAACCAGTCTTCAAGCGCGCTGCGGGCGGCGGCGTTTCTGGAACTGGCTTCCCAGAACCGTCGCAGCGTACGTTTGGCGATGACCCGCATGGAGCAATCTACGGTGCTCCCATCATGGGAGCAATACCTCCCAATGCGGGAGCGGTCGCTTCTGGGTGACCTAACGTCATCGGACATGGTGAACTGCTCGACCCCGCCGCTTCCACCTAACCGCGAGGGATCCCAGGGCGCTCACCACGGTTGAACAGAAGTAGCTATCTTGGGCGATGGTCAAACGACAGACGCTCAAGAAGATCGGCGGATCGGCCGCCATCGTCCTTC
Organism: Gemmatimonadaceae bacterium; assembly: GCA_050733735.1. Classification (GTDB taxonomy): domain Bacteria; phylum Gemmatimonadota; class Gemmatimonadetes; order Gemmatimonadales; family Gemmatimonadaceae; genus DASPMP01. The sequence continues at coordinate 4,960 of JBOHTL010000562.1, read as the reverse complement.
CCAAGAGCATGCTGGAGCGGTTTCACCTCCGGCCTGGTGACGATGTCGCCGTACTCGAAACTGACAAGGGGCTGCTGGTCACCCCTTTCGATCCCGATTTCGAGGAAGCGATGCGGCACTATGCTCGTACGGCCAGGAAGTATCGAAACGCATTGCGACAACTGGCCAAGTGACGGCCGTCGCCCGGAGAGCCCGGACGACGCCTCGCGGGAGCCGACGCGTTCGAGAGGGTCGCGCCGAGCCGCGCTGGATCACGCGAGTCATGATCGACGCCATTCATGAAGCCCAGCTGCGTGAACACGGGGGATCGCCGGGAATCCGCGAACAGGGGCTTATCGAATCCGCAATCAATCGGCCGCGGAACAAGTGGGCGTACGGAGAAGACGATCCGGCTGTCCTCGCTGGTGCGTACGCATTCGGTGTTGCGAGGAACGATCCCTACATTGACGGCAACAAGCGTGTGGCGTTCATGGTTGCTGCCGTGTTCCTCTCGTTCAACGGCATCGACGTGGAGACGACGGAGCCGGAGGTCGTCGACATGATCACTCGGTTGGCCGCGGGACAGCTGGGCGAGCGCGCCCTGGCAGCGTGGCTGCGGTCCCGGATGCGATGATCGCGATCGGTGATGAAGATGTCCGCCCCTTGCTCGCGAACATCCTCTCGAACACGCGCGGTTATAGCAAAACTGCATAAACCTGGTCGCAACGTTGCCAGGAGCGGACTTGCCGAGTGGGTTATTGCAGCACTGCTTTATGATGCCGTTCGTGAATGGGGCTCGTTGTGCGGGACACCCTGGCAGGCCGCTTGGCCGCGCTTCAGGGCAGGGCGACCACCAGGCCGCCGATGGCGAGCACGGCGCCCGTCCAGAAGACGAGCGACCACTTCATCAGGTCCGCCTTGACGTCGCCGATCCTGGACGACAGCGCGGCGGTCTCCAGCCTGGTCGCCTGCAGCTCGGTCCGAAACGCCGTGAGCTCCGCGCGAATGGCTTTGCGATCCTCCGCAAACTCGGCGCGCATGCTTTCCCGAAACTCGGCGAAATCCGCGCGCATGGATTCGCGAAACGCCCGAAACTCGCTCCGCTGAAGCTCCACGCCGTTCAGGAGATTCACGAGATCCTCCGCCGCCTCGGTGCCAAGCGCCTGCTGTAACCTGCGGCTCAATCGTTGAGGAACAGACACGTGCAGGGACCTCCGGAATCGGATGGGGGTCCGCTCACCCTAACGTACTTGCCCGGCGGTGCATCATCAATCCAATGCGCCTGCAACCATCGTCGCTGCGACGACGCCCAATCCATTGTGTATCCAACCGCCGCCGGCGCACTATTCGGATCATGCACACGACCGGGCTTCGTTGGGTGCTCGTTGACGCGCGGCCCGCGCACGTCTCATGGTTTGCGCACCTTCCCGCGCGGCGCCGTCCCGCGGCCCACTGTCCGGAGTGCGGCGGCCGGCTGATCCTCAAGCTCGGCGCCATCCTCCGGCACCACGCCGCGCACGCCGCGGACAGTCGCTGCGCCGCCACGCGTCCCGAGACGGCGCTCCATAGCGATCTCAAATATCATATCGCCGCACGGCTCCAGCGAGCGGCACCGCCGGACCGCCGGATCACGGTGCGGCGGCGCTGCCCGGCCGCCGGTGCTGAGCGCTGCGTCGAGACGCGCGACGACGTGTGGTGCACCGCATGGGACGACGTACGCGTCGAGCGCTCCGTGCTCACGGAAGCGGGCCCACGACGTCCCGACCTACTGCTCTACGCGAATGGCACCCCGCTCGCCGCCATCGAGGTGCTGGTGTCGCACGCGGCAGCGGATAGCCCGCATGTGCCATGGCTGGAGGTGCGCGCCCATGAGGCGCTCATCGACGGCGATGAGAGCTGGGACGTCTCCGCCGCGCTTCCCGCGGAACGCATCGGAGCGCCGGGGGCCCCGGCAGAAGAATGGCGTTGCGCCGTCCATGCCGCCGCGCACGCCAGGCTGGTCGCGACACGCGAAGCACAGCGTGCCGCCGATGCGAACGCGTCGCACGACCGGCTGCTCGCCGCCCGCGTCGTCGATATCTATCATCCTGAAGGATCGCGCGAGCGGCTGGTGTACCGCGTTGAAGAGCAGGTGAACCACGAAGGGTCCTGGCTCGTGCTCCGTCGCGGGACGCGGGAGATCGGGCGCGAGCCCCTGGATTCCGGAGACCGCGACTCGCTGAAGCACGGCTGGCTCGATCTGCGCGCCGCCGCGGCGCGAGACGCGAAGCAGCTCACCCCGGCGGGCGGCTTTCGCGACAGTCCGATGCGCTGGGCCACTCACGACGCGGCGGAGAACATCGTCCGGGAAGGATTGTACGACGTCGTGCCTGGCGACACCATGCCGCTGGCGACCCGCTATCCGCGGCGCTGGTTCTTCGCGCGCGACGCGAAACGCTGGTTCGTGCCCGTCGAGATGCGTGGTGTGCGCTGGGACCGCGCCGCGGGCGATGCGTTCGCGGCGCACCCCGCGTGGGCGGAGTCGCGGCGCGCCGTGCGGGAACGTCCGTCGCCCTCAGCCAGGGACGACAGGTGGACCTCGTTCGTCTTCGCGGGCCGGCCGAACGCGTCACTGTTCGGCGTAACGGACGTCACGATTCACGACGGCGGCGCGATCGCCATCCTGCGCGCCGGCGCTCGCGTGCTCGCGGTGCTCACGCGCGCCGCCAGCGAGGAAACGGTGCGCGACGTCGAGCGACGTCTCGTCGCGAACGGCGCCGAGCATCTCTGGCTCTCGCATCCGCGCGACTGGAGCGCGGAGCGGGGCGATCTGGCGTGGGTTGCGGCGGGCCGCGACGGACGCGCGCGAGGGGTCGTGCTGGTGGATGGGGACGGCGTGTACACCGCCGAGCGGTTCGCACGCGCCTTCGCCGGCGGGGATGCGCGGCTGAGACCGGAGGTGCTGCGCCGGCGCTCCGCGGAACGCGTCCGCCATCTCGGACGGTGATGGACGCATCGCAACGAGTCACTGACGCTGGTAGGGTGGAATTCAGCACCGCTGATTAGTGCCGGCCTCAATGAAGGACGGGCGCGTCCGTCGTTCGCTTTGCAGAGACGACGTAACTCGCGCGGTTGTTGTTCGGGGTTCTGGCATCACGGCCGACTGCGCGTCGCGATGTAAATGTCCCAGCCGCAGCTACCCTCCAGACCAGCGGCCCGGCATGCCGGAGCATTGAGATCTCCCCGGTTTGTCGTCAACAGCATCGTCGTCCCGTCGCGCGAGAGCCGGGGCGCCAGGTCCGCTCTCATCGAGTTCAGTTCCGTCACATTCGTGGGCGGGCTCCACGGCGCGCCCGGGTTGCGCCGGGTTGACGTCCAGATGTCCAGCGCACCGCGCCCGGGCCGCTCCACCGATGACATGAAAAACAGCTCTCTCCCGTCCACCGATGTCGTGACTGCGCCATCGGAAGCGGTGGGGTGATCCAGCTCGTGCAGCGCCACGATCGGACCGACCACTTCGACTGCCGGGCCGGCTGAGGCACCACGGGCGGTCACGCGAATCGTCGCGACGTTGAGGTTGAAGTAGAAATTGCCGTCTCCTGGTTCGCCGACAGCCGTCAACCACGGACCACCTTCCTCGTCGCTCGTATTGATGCCCGGCGGCAATGGTGTCGGTGGACTCCAACCGCGATCGTCGTTCGGGTCCGCGCGCCAGGAGACGTAGATGTCGAGGTCACAGGGCCGCGTCGGGTCGACTTCGTCGGGCTCAGCCGGGCAGTCCGGTCTGGTTTTGTGGCTCACGAAGAACAGCAGGTGACCGTCGATCGAAATGGAGGGAAAACCATCGACGTAGGGCGAATTGATCACGGACCCCAGATTCACCGGCGTCTGCCAGGCACAGCCGGCGTCCAGCGCATTGGTGCAGGCGCGGCGGGACACCCAGATGTCGCGTGCCCCCTGCGCGCCGGGCAGATCGGAGCGGTCGGAATCGTAGTAGAGACTGAGCCCGTCGGGGGACAAGCTCGCATTCCCATCCGTGACAGATGGCGTACTTATGGGAGGACCCAGCTTCACGGGCGCCGACCATGCGGACCATTCCGATCCGTTAATGCTCGCGCGCAGGTCGAGCGCGGATGCAGCCGTTGGAGTGGGAGGCGCTTCCTGGCATGCCGTCGCAAGGGCGAGCATCAGGATGGGCGGGAATGCCGCGGTGAGGACGCGTCGCATCTGGGATCTCCGTGTCGGTACGATGGATGAGCGGCTGTTCATGGTTGTGTCGGCCCGCCGGCAGGCGTAGCTTCGCCCAAATAAGCGTCGCGGCTCTCATCTGCGGCTCAACACGCGTACTTGCCCGCGGTTACCTCCGATTCGACCCTCATGTTCGATCTTCGCGTGCTCGGGCCAGCGAGCATCTCGGCGAGCGACGGACGCGGCGTCGAAGCGCTTGCGCGACAACCCAGGCGCGTAGCACTGCTGGCGTACCTGGCTGCCGGTTCCAACAGGCGGCGTGACAAGCTGCTGGGGTTGTTCTGGCCGGAGTCGGACGACGCGCACGCACGCGCCTCCCTCAGTCAGGCCCTGTACATGCTGCGCCGCGCGCTGGGCGAAGGTGCGATCGTTTCGACCGGCGACGACGAGCTGCGGATCAACGCGGAGGTCATTGCCTCGGACATCGCCGCCTTCGAAGCCGCGCTGGCCGCCGGTCGACTCGAACAGGCGCTGGCAGTCTATCGTGGTGATCTGCTCGACGGCTTCTTCATAAACGCGGCGCCGGAATTCGAGCACTGGCTCGATGACGAGCGGGCGCGATTGAAGCAGCGTGCCGCGGACGCCGCCTGGTCACTCGCCGAGACGAGCGCCGACTCGGGCCGCATCATCGAAGCGGAGCGGTGGGCACGAACGGGAGCAGATCTTCTGCCGACCGACGAAGTGGTCGTGCGCCGCCTGATGTCCTTCCTGGTTCGCCTGGGTGATCGGGCGGCCGCCATTCATTCATATGAAG
>JBOHTL010000561.1:0-5500 GCA_050733735.1 Gemmatimonadaceae bacterium | reverse complement strand
AGGAGGTCCCGGTCCAGCATCCCTTCGCGCGCCTCCATCTGCAGGATGTCGAGGGCGCGCACCGCCGGCACGGCGCGCTTGTAGGGACGGTCCGTCGCGGTCAGGGCGTCGAAGATGTCCGAGATGGTCATCATGCGCGTCTGGATCGGGATCGCATCGCCCGCCACGCGGCGCGGGTACCCGCGCCCATTGAGCTTCTCGTGGTGTCCGTACGCGATCTCGGGAATGCCCTTGAGCTCGCGCGTCCACGGAATCTCCTCGAGAAAGCGATACGTGTGCGTCACGTGTGATTCGATCTCGCGCCGCTCCTGATCGTCCAGGTTCCCCTTCCGGATCATCAAAAAGCGCAGCTCGTTGTCGCGCAGCAGCGGCTTCTCGACACCATCGAAATCGATGTACGACTTCGTGTTGACCTGGCGCAGCTCGTCGAACGTCCCCTCGGGCAGGACCGTGGGCTCGTTGGCGCGCACGATGGAATCCAGGAAGCGCTGCAGCTCCTCACGGCGCTGCTGGCGGATCTCATTGAGCCTGGTGGACGCTTCGTCGTAGTCCTCGTTGCCATACGTCGCCAGATAATTGGCGCGCTCGCGCTCGAACTGCAGGTCGGCCGCCTGCAGCAGGTACGCGAAGCGGTGGCGAATGACGTCGAGGTCGCGGGGATACAGCTTCTTCTGCTTCACCAGCACGTTCTCGCGAACGCCGACCTTGCCGAAGTCGTGCAGCAGCGAGGCGAAGCGCAGCTCGCGCAGCTGGTCCCTCGAGAACTTGACGTCGCGATACCTGCCCGGTCCGCCGCGGTCGATCGCGATGGCCAGCCCCTCGGTCAGCTTCGCGACACGACGCGAATGACCCGACGTCGTGGGGTCGCGCTGCTCGACGGCTTCGACGGCGGCGCTGACGAATCCCTCGAAGAGCTTCTCGATGTTCTCGTACAGGATGCTGTTCTCGATCGCTACCGCGGCCTGAGACGCCAACGCGCTGACGAGCTCCACCGAGCGCTGGTCGTACGGATAGACATCCTCGTCGACCATCGTCTCCGACGACAGCACGGCGTCGGCGTGACGCTTCCGGTTGATGAGCTGCAGCACGCCGATCACCTCGTCCTTGTGCGTCCGCATCGGGAGCACGAGCATCGACTTCGTGCGATACCCGAACTTCTCGTCGAAGTATCGGTTCTGCTTGTAGCTGACGTCCTCAGGCAGGAGGTACACGTCGGCGATCACCAGCGGCTGTCCCGTGGCGGCGACGTATCCCGAGAGACTCGTGTGGTCGATCGGGATCGTGCTCTCCGAGAAGGGAATGTTCGGCAGCGAGAAGTTCTGTGTCAGCTTGAAGTGGAGACGCCTGGGTGGTGTGTTGTCGTCGGTGCGCTCGGCGAGATACAACGACCCGGCGTCGCTGCTGGTGATCCGTCGCGCCTGGCTCAGGATCATCTCGAGCAGCTTGTTCAGGTCCCGCTCGTGCGACAGCGCGACGCCGACCCGGGTGAGCTCGGTGAGCTCCTGGTAGCGCTGCTGCTCCTGCGCCCGCGCCGTCCGTTCGGCGACGAGCGCCGCCGCGTGCCGGAACGCGCCGCGCAGCTGCGCGATGACAGTGCCGACAGCTGCGTCCCCCGGGACAAAGCTCGTGAGCAGGTCGACCGGAAAATCCTCGCACGGCTCGCCTTCACCGGGGTCACCGATGCCGACGAGCGCGGCGACGTTGGCAACGTCCTCCAGCGTCTGGCGCACGCCACCGACAGACTGCAGCAGTCCGCGATCGAGCGCGACGACGACCGGACGTCCCTCGTCCTGCATTGCCTTCGCAGTCGGGAGCGCGGGAATCCGGCGCACCTCGATGTCGTCCTCGCGACGACCGAGGGGCGCGGACGAGATCGTCCTGCCGAACGCGATGAGGAGTAGCGGTTTCACCGGAAGGTTGTGGCGAAAAAAGCGCCGGCGGACCTCGATGATCCGCCGGCGATTCTACGACTCTACACCTTACGCCCTCGACAGAGCGGCGATCTTCTTCTGCACCGGCGCGTAGTCAGGGAACTTCTCGTTCACCTGGCGATACAGCTCGATCGCGCGCGACCGGTTGCCCGCGTCCTCCTCCTCGAGCGCCTTGGAGTACAGCATCGCGGTCTTCATGTCCATCTTGCGGGAAGGCCGCTTCGCCTGCGCGACCTGCGCCGGCTTCGACTCGGACACGGCGGACTTCGCCTCCGCGGGCCTGGCCTCGACGTGCGCATGCGCCGGAGCAGCCGCGTGCGCGGCGGGCTGACCGGCAGGTGCCGCGCCTGACGGAGCACTGCCCTGGCCGACGCTGATCGCCGGGAGCTTCATCTCACCGATGAGCTTCTCATTCAGCTGCGCGATCATGCCGAGCACGTCGTCGCCGCGCGTCGTGATGCGCGTGGGGTTGGAGATCTGCGAGGTCTGCACGTTCACCGTCTTCGCGGTGAGCACGTACTGGCCGCGGCCGTCGCTCATGAACGCGCCATAGATCATGTACTGCGCGCCGATGATCTTGCCCAGCCGGATCGCCGTGGCAGGATCGATGGTCTTGTCCTTGGTGAGGCTCTGCTCGACGAGGAGCGCCTGGACACGCTCGCGCTCCACGACCGTCACGCCGCCGTTGGAGAGCAGGTCGTTGGTCATCAGCTCGGCCATGCCCTTGCCGACACCGTCGTAGTCACGCGCGTCGCGGCCGATCGAGTTGTTGTCGAAGTACAGGACCGCGACAACGGGTTTGGCCTGAGCATCGGCCTGGGCCTGCGGCATGACCATCGCCATCGACGCGAGCGCCATCGCTGCACGAACGAGAACACGCATAGAACTCTCCGAAAAGTGAAAGATCCAACTCAATGCTGGTGCGGGGTGATTGGTGCGGGGTGCGTAACCAACACCTCGCGCCTCGCACCTCGCACCTCGCACCAGTTACACCGTCAGCGTCATTCCTTCCGCCGCCGCCGCGATATCGAGGTTTGCGCCCTTCTTCCTGACGATCTCCTTGCACAGCTCGACACGCTGATCCAGCTCTTCATCGCTGCGCTCCGGCTTGTGGTGGAAGAGCACCAGCTGCTCCACCCCCGCCTCCATAGCCAGCGCCACCGCGTCGTCGTATGTCGAATGTCCCCAGCCGCGATGGTGGTCGTACTCCTCTTTCGTGTACGTCGTATCGTGTACCAGCACCTTCGCGCCTTTCACGAACTGCGTCAGGTTGTCCCGCCAGCCCACCGGCGTCTCGTATTTTCCACCGGAGCCGAGCTCGTTGTCCGAGATGTAGACCATGGATCGCGCACTTCCGGAGCCCGTCTCGGTGAAGCGATACCCCAGCGCGCCTCCCGGGTGCCGGACGGGGAACGCCGACACCTCGAACCCCTGCCGCCGCTGTACCTTCTCGTCGATCGCGGAGAAATCGATGGTCGCGTCGAGCTCCTCGAATGTGACCGGGAACACGACGGGATTCATCTGATCGCGAACGATGCGGTCGATGCTCGTCTCGAGTGTCTGACTCCCCCAGATGGTGAAGTGATTTCCGCGTTGAAAGATCGGACCGAAGAACGGAATGCCCTGGATGTGATCCCAGTGCGCATGCGTCAGGAAGATGTCACCCTTGATCGGAGCCCCGTTCGCCCTGCCGAGGAGTGACCGGCCAAGCTCGCGCATCCCCGTGCCAGCATCGAGGATGATGAGCCAGCCGTCCGTGGTTCGGAGCTCGACGCACGGCGTGTTGCCGCCGTAGCGGACGGTCTTCGGCCCCGGGCTCGGTATCGAACCGCGGGTGCCCCAAAACTGAACGCGCAGGCTCATCGAGCCCCTGAAAAAACATTACACAGCATAGTGATCAGAGGGTCGTGCATGCTACGCGAACTGTCACGGCTGGCCCGTGATTCGAGTCACCGTCGTAACTCGAGGTCATTCACGTACTTGCGCGCGTTGCTCCAGCGCCTGCCGATTGGCGAGCGAGATGCGGCGACGCTCGACATTGATCCAGCCGGCGTCCTGAAAATCCTTCATCGCGCGCGACACCGTTTCGCGACTGGCGCCGATCATCTGCGCGATGGTCTGGTGCGTAAGCGATTTCTCGATCTGGTCGGTGCCGCTCTCCTCTGCCATGTCGAGAAGGAGCCGCGCAATCCGGCCGGGGACGTCGAGCAGCACGAGGCCACCGATCTTGTCGTCGGCGCTCCGCAGCCGGCGCGACAGCTCCTTGAGCAGCGTCCAGGCGACGTTCGGGCTCGACTCGACGCGCTTCCGGAAGTCCTCGCGGCGCAGGACGATGAGGCTGGCGTCTTCCATCGCGATGACGTGCGCCGAACGGGGCTGCTCGTCGATCAGCGCCTGCTCTCCGAAGTGCTGGCCGATGCCGAGGACGCCGAGAATGACCTCGCGCCCATCCTCGCCGATGAGCACGACCTTCACGCGTCCCGAGCGAACGATGAAGAGCGAGTCGCCCGGGTCGTTCTCGAAGAGAATGACACTGCCACGGGGATACGACCGTTCCCGCGTCAGCTCGGCGAAGGTCTCGAGCTCGCTGTGGTCCAGGCCGCTGAAGAGCGGGACGGTGGCGAGGAAGTCGGCGGTCGTGGTAGTCAATGTAGGCAGGCGGCGGGGAATCGTTTCAGGGTTTCAACGTTTGAACGTTTCAGGGCTGAATTCGCAACGTCGCTGAAACCTTGAAACGCTGAAACGGTGAAACAGTGGAACGGCATTCGTCTGCCGATTTGGGGGCCGAAGTTACGCCTTCTGGCCCTCAGAGTCAAACGGCCAAGCCCTTGTCGCCTTGGCTCTTAGGGCGAGTGTGTCTATATTCCGGAGCGGTAATAGGTGGTAGGTGACAGGTGTCCGTGAAGTGCGGCTGACACCCCACCACCTAGGACCTATCACCTGACACCCGGAGTTTTCCGTGAAAGCCGGCATTCATCCCGAGTACCACACCGCCAACGTCAAGTGCGCGTGCGGTAACAGCTTCCAGACGCGCTCGACGCAGGCGGAGATCCATACCGACATCTGCAACCAGTGTCATCCGTTCTATACCGGTAAGCAGAAGCTCATCGACACCGCCGGCCGCGTGGAGCGGTTCCGTCAGAAGTACGACAGGAAAGAGAGCTGAGTCTCCGCGATCGACTGACTGAAGCGCTCGAGCGAGCGCGCGAAGTCGAGGCGGCGCTCTCTGATCCAAAGACCATGAAGGACGCTCGGCGCCTCGCCGAGCTTGGTCGTGAACACCACCGTCTCGGGTCGCTGGTCGGACTGGGCACGCGCTTTCAGAAACTCGAACACGAGCTGCGCGAGGCGCAGGGGCTCGTCGACACCGACGACTCCGAGATGGCGGAGGAAGCGCGCCAGGAGGTCCAGCGTCTCCAGTCGTGTCTCGCGAGCATGGAAGCGCAGCTCACGCCGCTGCTCATTCCCCACGATCCACTCGACGAACGCAAGGCGATCGTCGAGATCCGTGCGGGCACCGGTGGCGACGAGGCCGCGCTGTTCGCGGCAGACCTGCACCGGATGTACAC